>CAXNFJ010000149.1:0-5593 GCA_964201165.1 Desulfomicrobium sp. | reverse complement strand
ATCCACCGCCACTGTATTCTGCGGGATGCGGTTCAGTTCGGCGCTCTGAAAAACAATGCCGGCCGTCTCAAAGGCAGCCCGCACGTTGTGAAAGTCCTCCACCGCGCACTGCACCTGCCAGGTGTCGTCCTCGTCAAGGACATCTTCCACACCGGCCTCAAGCCCAGCTTCCAACAACTGCTCCTCGCTGCAGGCGCTCTTGTCGAAGGTGAACACGCCCTTGCGGTCGAACATCCAGCCCACGCAGCCGGCCGCGCCCATGGAGCCGCCGTTCTTGCTCAGGATATGCCGCACTTCGGCCACGGTCCGGTTCCGGTTGTCGGTGACGGCCTCGATCAGCACGGCCACGCCACCGGGGCCATAACCTTCGTACATGATCTCTTCCAGCGCCTCGGAGGCCAACTCGCCCGTGCCCTTCTTGATGGCCGTATCGATCTTGTCCTTGGGCAGGTTCACGGCCTTGGCCGCGTCAATGGCCGCGCGCAGACGCGCGTTCATGTCCGGATCGCCGCCGCCCTTGGCCGCCAGAATGATTTCCTTGGTCACCTTGGTGAACATCTTGCCGCGCTTCAGATCCTGCCGGCCCTTGCGATGCTGGATGTTCTTCCATTTACTATGTCCTGCCATACAATCCTCCAAAAAAGTTATGCGGGCGGAGCCTCGCGGACAGCCGGGACAAACCCCAGGCCCAGAATGAATATCTCCTTGCTCTCCGCCCGGCTGCTCTTGGGCTTGACCATGCCGACCTTGGCAAAGCGTGAACGCAGGGACTGCACAAAAGGATGCACATCCGGGCCTTCAAAAACCTTGGCGATGAAGGTCCCGCGGGGGGCGAGCCATTCCTCGGCCACGGCGAACGCCGCTTCCACCAGCTGGATGGAGCGAGCCTGATCGGTGAATTTCGACCCCGTGGTACTGGGAGCCATGTCGCTCATGACCACGTCAAAAGGGGCCAGATTCCGCAGATGCCCGAGAAAAACGGGGGAACGGGCAAAAATGTCTTCCTGTAAAAAGGTCACCTGCTCCGGAAAGACCGTGTCCGGCATGTTCAGGTCGATGCCGAGCACCCGGCCCGCAGCGCCGACACGCTCGGCCGCATACAGGGTCCAGGAACCGGGGCAGGCTCCGAGGTCAAGGACCTTCTGGCCCTGGCGCAAGAGCTTGTGCGCCTTGTCCATTTCCTGAAGCTTGTATACGGAGCGGGCAGGATAGTTATCCTGTTTGGCCTTTTTAAAATAATAATCGCGGTATTGTTTCATTCTTTTTTGACCGGAGCAGCATCCCGACCGCCCAAGCGAGCGCCTTCATGCCAGCCAGACCCATACGTGTAAAGTTGAAAAACGAACTGGGGATTTGTACAACGCTCCCCGAAGGAGAGCAATATCTTCATCTTTTTGGGCATGGGGAGGACGTGCTCATCACCTGCCCCGGTCCCGCCCCCGCGCTCTGCGTCCAGGCCCTGGGCACGAGCCGCCGCGTCTACCTGCTCCAGGTCGCGGAATTCGACAGCCAGATGCCCGCATCGTGGTATGCGGCCATCCCTCCCGACTGGGAGCGCGTGTCCACGGAGGCGGCGCGAAAACTCCTGTCCAAAGTGCGCGTCCTGCACTATGCCCCGGCCACCCGTCTTTTCCCATCCATATTCGCGCCGCTCCTGGCCTGGCGCGATCCCGCACCCCAGCTCCCGGTCACGCAAAGCGTCTGGCTGCCCGGACCAGACAACGGGCTCATCATTCCGGAATTGGCGCATGCCGCGTCAACCATGGGGCTGACCCCACGATTTTTTCCCGCGCATCCTTCGGCCCGGGAATTGAGCCTCGCCCTGGATCAGGGCAGACCAGAACTGTTCCTGAGCGTCAACTTCCACGGCCTGGACCCGTACGGGGAAAATCAGGCCGTGCTGGAAGCAGCCTCCGTGCCCGTGGCCGTCTGGTGCGTGGACAACCCCCTGCATCTGCTCACGGGCCAAAAAAACCAGCTGTGGAAAAGACTGCCCCTCCACGTCACCGACGAGTGGTTTGTGCAACCGCTACGGGCTCTGGGCGCGGACGCCCGGCATTTGCCCCTGGCTGCGAGCGCGCACTTCTTCGAACCAGGCACGCCCTGCCCAGCGGACCGGGACCTGACTTTTGTGGGTCGCTCGACCTTTCCGGACCGGGACCGCTTTTTCGCCGCCTGCCGGATTCCGGACGGCCTGGCCAGGGAAGCACAGGCCCTGAGCGGCAGACAGGCCCACTTCGGATGGTGGCGGGACAGGTTGCCGAATCTGGCCCTGTGGCCAGGCAACGAGGTGCGAATTCTAGGCCTGGGAGCGGAAACGGCCTCTGCCGCGTGGCGGCAAGGCTGTCTTGCGGCCTTGTCCGAGACTGTGGACCTGACCATCGTCGGGGACGAGCGCTGGCGGTCTCTTGTGCCCAAGGGCAACGTGCTGCCACCCGTGGACTATTACGCGGGGCTGGCCGAGGTCTACCGCGGGGCTTCCTTTTCCCTGAACCTGACCAGCCTGCTCCTGCCCCATGGCCTGACCCAGCGCCATTTCGATGTCTGGGCCTGCGGTGGTTTCCTGCTCACGGACAACACGCCGGGTTTGAAACTTTTTCCGGCGGAACTGACGCGGCCAGTGACGTTTGAAACACCGCGACAAGCGGCGGAACTTCTGCGCTCCCTGGCCGCCGCCCCGTCGCGCAAGGAAGAACTGCGCCGAGCCTGGCAGACGCACATCCTGACGGAGCACACCTACTCCGCACGCCTGCGATCCATTCTCGAACCTCATCAATTCTAGATTGCACCCACGCAGACTACCCCGCGTCCCGGCGAACGGCGGAGCAAGGTCGTCCTTGTATTAACGAGCGTGTCCCTGAACGCGCCAAGAATCCCAGCCACAGCCCCCACACGAAAAAAAGCCCCCCGATACTTCAGAGAGCCTTGCGCGAAAATACGACCAAAATCAGCATTCACCCATGGAACACACCTGGTTGCGCCCCTGGCCCTTGGCCCGGTACATGGCCTTGTCCGCCTCGTCGAGGAGCCGCGCACCGGCCTGCTCGCCCCAGTCATTGTTCAATTCGGCCACGCCGATGGACACGGTGATCTTGATGCCCTTCTGCAGCACCTGGCCTTTATGGTCGCGAATGATGAAGTTGTATTCCTCTATGATGGTCCGCAAATTTTCAGCGTCTTCGGCCGCCTGCTGCATGTCCACTCCCGGCAGTACGACCACGAATTCCTCGCCGCCGAATCGAACCGGAAAAAAACTGCAATTCGGGGACGTGCCGTACTTCTTCGCATAGCCCAGAAGCTTGCCCGCCACCGTGACCAGGGCCTGATCCCCGATGCGGTGCCCGAAGGAATCATTGAAATCCTTGAAATTATCAATGTCCAGGAGCAACAGGCTCATGGGTTTGCCCGTGACCATGTGCTCGGTCAGGGTCGTCTGATAGTAGCGGTCAAAGGCGCGGCGGTTGTTGAGCTTGGTCAAGGCGTCGGTATAGCTCATCTCCACCAGATCGCGGGTATCCTGCTCCATGTGCGTAATCACCTTTTCAAAGGCGGCCCGGATATCCAGGACCATGGCCTCCAGCACCTTGTGGTCGGTGACCGTATTGATGGTGGTCTCACGCAAGTCACGGACCTCCTTGGTCCGCAGGATGTTCTGGGAACGGACCTGCTCGATGAGAGTCACTGTCTCGCGGAAGGTCTCCTCCAGCTTCTTGTTCCACGGCTGGTAGAGAATCTGCTCCTTGCGGCGCACCACTTCTTTAAAATTCACATCGGAATAGTCCCGCTCACGCACGATGTGCATGACCAGATCCTGCATCTGCCGCTTCTGGTCCGAGGAAAGAAAATCGTACTCGGCGATGGAGCGCATGTAGAGGATAAGCGCCCCCCATTTGGAATTGGCGGGCACCCCGGCCTTGATGAGCGAGGTGACGACATCCTGGGAACAAAAGAAGTTTGCGAATTGCGCGGTCATGATCTTTTCCAGAGGTTAAGGTACGACAATTCTAACTCTTTGCACCGAATATCCGACCCATCTCGAACGCCTGGCCAACAGTGTTTCCAACCGTGTGATAGGCCCTGCCGACCGGCGTAAAAATCAAGGGCTGGACCTTGCCAGCGTCGGGATACCCCTTATCATCAAGGACGTCTTCCTCGGCCTTGACATCCACGATCTCTCCGATGAACTGAGTGTGCATGCCCAGGGAGACGGTACGCAGCAAGGTGCATTCCAGTATCAGAGGAAACTCGCCCACATAGGGAGCATCCACCAACTCCGAACGAACAGCGGTCAAACCCGTGGCCGCAAATTTATCCGTGTCCTTGCCCGAAGCAATGCCGAAAAAATCCGCTTCCGCCGCATACCGCACCGAGGGTACGCTGATTGTAAATGCGCGACGGGCAAGAATGGATGCATAGCTGTGCCGCTCTTCACGCAGTGAAACAGCAATGCAGGGCGGCTTGGAACAGCATATTCCACCCCAGGCCGCAGCCATGGCGTTGGCTTTGCCATCTTCATCATAGGACCCGACAATCCACAACGGCGCGGGCTGAGCCAAGGTTTTTGCCCCGAGAGAAATTTTCATCCGCATCTCCGAAAATACAGTCTTCATCATGTTGTCTTTCGATACCACTTGTCAGGGTGTTTTATATGGTTACAGGTAGATTCCCGCAAGTCAAATCATCAGCCCCCAACCATTCGCAGCAGAGCATTCATGGACACCAAAGTCATACATATTGCCGGTGCACGGCAGCACAATCTTAAAAATCTGACACTGGACATTCCCCGGGACAAACTTGTCGTGGTCTGCGGCCCGTCCGGCTCGGGCAAATCCACCCTGGCCTTTGACATCGTCTATGCCGAAGGACAGCGCCGCTATGTGGAATCCCTGTCCGCCTATGCCCGCCAGTTCCTGCCCCAGATGGACAAACCGGACATCGACCTCATCGAGGGACTGACCCCGGCCATCTCCCTGGAACAGCAGACCGTCTCCAAAAACCCGCGCTCCACCGTGGCCACGGTCACGGAAATCTACGACTTTCTGCGCGTCTTCTATGCCCGTCTCGGCGTGCCCAGTTGTCCGGTCTGCGGCGTGCCTATCGCGGCTCAGAGCAGCGATGAGATCATGGACCGCGTGCTGGGTCTGCCGGACGGAACCAAGTTCATGCTCCTGGCCCCCCAGGTGGATCACAAGAAGGGCACCCACGCCGACCTGTTCAAAAAGCTCAAAGCCCAAGGCTTTGTCCGGGCCAGAATCAATGGCCAGGTGATGCCCCTTGATCCACTCCCGGAGTTGAACAAGAACCAGAAGCACACCATCGACCTGGTGGTCGACCGCCTGGTGCTCAAGGCCGACATGCGCAAGCGTCTGGCCGATTCCGTGGAACTGGGACTCAAATCCGGCGAGGGCAGGATCATCGTCTCCGTCATCGACGGCGAAGACATCTTCCTGTCCACGGACGCGGTCTGCCCCAAATGCAGCTTGAGCCTGCCCAAACCCAGCCCCCAGCTCTTCTCCTTCAACAGCCCCCAGGGCGCCTGCACGCACTGCTCGGGCCTGGGGTCGGTGGAATACTACGAACCGTCCCTGCTCGC
>CAXNFJ010000148.1:0-5604 GCA_964201165.1 Desulfomicrobium sp. | reverse complement strand
AAACCGTTCCTGGCGCAGTAGTCGATCACATCGGCGACTGGCCAGGCTGCAATCCCCGAAACGATCATAATTTCCGGGGCCATGCGGTTGAACTGCTCCGGGGAGATGAGGATGCCGGGACGGTCGTCGCGTTCAAGAATGCTGTTGGTCAGGCGGCCGCCAGCTATTTCGATCAGTCGCGATTCCAGTTTGTCTTCGAACATGGCAATGCACGGATGCCCCAGAGTACAATAAACGGGGGGCCGTGAAAGATGATCGATCTGATCCCGAATGAGGCTCAGCCGCGACAACACATAGGCGTGAAAGGCCCGCCCTCTTTCGTGTCGATCGGTCAAGGCCGCGAAATAATCGACCGTGTCAAAATAGGCGTCCGTCTGGTTCACACGGGCATAGAGTTCCTTGATGAAACCGTCCTTGAACGCGCGAGCCACCACTGCGTCCGTCAGGGTCTTGTCCGCCACGCCGAGCATTTCCAGAATGGCGCGAATCATGTTCAGGGAGCTGATGGTTCGGTATCCGCCGAAATAGCCGCTTTCGCGGACGTTGGATGCATGGATGGTTCCCCGGATCGGCAACTGGAACCCGCATTCGCAGCGCGCCTCGGGCCTGGCGCGGAAAAGATTGGAGCACATGGGACCGAAAAATCCCCGCTCCAATATCCTGGCGCCGCAGTCTGGACAGCGGCTGTGCAGATCTTCGGTGCCGGGGCTGTTGAACAGATAGACATGACGGAGCTGCTCCCGCAGGTGAGAGCACGCATCCTCGGCTTCACGGACACTGGGCTCCATGTTCAACCCGGCGTCACCAAAAGGCATGAACCGCATGACCTGAAAAGGGATGCCCGACGACACGGCCGCGACCCGTGCGGCCGCCGCGCGCAGTTCTTCCTCTTCATTTTTCCGGAACATGACCGAAACTTCGACATGCACGCCCCCTTGGTACAGGAGGGCAAGATTGCGCCAGACGGGTGCGGCGCTCGGCACTCCGCAGGATCGGTATACGGCATCCGACGCCCCCTTGAGTCCGACGTTCACGAAATCAAGAAACGGAAGCAGTGCTTCCAGCGCGGATCGAGTCATGTATCCGTTGGTCGAGCATCCCACCAGCAACCCTGCGGCCTTGGCCATTTTGGCCAGACCCAAAAACGTGAAGAAGGAAACCGTGGGCTCATTGAAGCAGAACATGACGCCCATGCAGTCATCCCGAAAAGCTTTCGCTATGACCGCATCGGGGGGCATGTCCTGGAAGGATCCTTCCAGGGCGCAATAATGGTCGGTCAACATCTCCGAGACACAGCCCTTGCAGGCGAAATTGCAACCCACAGTGCAGACCTGCAGAAATTTCCCCCGAGGATGGTAGTGGACCATGGGCATGCCCTCAATGGCCGTGTCAACAGCCGCCAGATAGCGGTCGGGATACCGCTCCCGTATGCAACCGGCGATGTTGATGTACATACCGCATCCTCCAAGCCCCCCTTCCGAAATGTCGCAGGCGCGTTCACAAATGCTGCATTTCATGCTTTTCCCTACCCGTTGGAAGTGAACGGAAAGAACGTTCTTTTGGCATATATTATACTTTATAAACGAATAAAGTATTTTATAAAATGCAATTTTGATCTAGCTTAAGTAACTTGAACGCGTCAAGGCTCGCGCAGGCCGGCATTGCGTTTTTACTGACGAGTTTGATCGGGTCCATAATTCCGCGAGTGAGCAGTGCCATTCTTTCTTCCCTCCGGAGTGCCGCTAGCCCAAGCGCATCTCCGCCATCTGATCAATTACGGAGATTCCGAACCGGAACGGAACTCATGTCGCAGACTCTCTTTTTTGCCCTCGCAGCATGCAGGGCGCAGCGTACCGCACTGCCCCACAACAATTGAGCCCGACGCGCAAACACGCGTCGGGCTCGAATCGAGTAAAAACCGGACAAATACTAATCCACGGTCAAAATGACCGAGAATGCCTTGACCAGGGCGCAAATCTCATCGCCGACCTTGAGGCCCAAGGAATTGGCGGATTCGTCGGTGATAAGGGAGGTGATCTTGGTGCCGTCAGGCAGGTCCACGATCACGTCCACCGCGATCTTGCCGGAGTTGATCTTGGAAATCTTGCCGCAGAACTTGTTGCGGGCACTGGTCTTGAACTTGTTCTCATCCTTGACCAGCACCACCCACGGGGCCTTGACCGTGGCAATGACCGTTACGCCTTCGGCCAAGCCCAGGGCGTCAAAGCTGTCCTTGGTGATTACGGACACAACCTTGAGACCCGAGGCTGTGGTCAATTCCACTTCACTCAAGATCATCCCCTGACGAATAGCACTGATCTGGCCGACAAACATATTTCTGGCCGATGTTTTCATTTTCTTTTCCTCATGGATGTAATGGTTCATGATCCACCGGGTATCGGCGTCCGAAAACTTGATGTACTGTGTCGACTGCGGCAAGCTCTGGTGTCCGAGCATGGCGTCCACGACCACCAGCGGCACACCGCCGCGCAGGAGCTCCACGGCCCGGGAATGACGCAGCACGCGGGGGTTCAAAAGCTCCCGGGGAATATTCGTTCCAGCGCCCCGCTCGGAAAATTTTCGGCGCACGTAGCCCTGGTCCAACCGAAAAACCTGTCCGCGCAACTCCACGCTCATGGGCGCATCAAAAAATCGCGACAATTCTTCGACTAGGGCCTCGGGGATGGGAACCTCACGCTCCGCTTCCCCCCGCACCCGGATCACCCCGCGTTCCAGATCCAGATCCGAGCGGTCGTCCAATTCGAGCGCCTCGCCGAGACGCATCCCCGTATGCCGCAAGAGGAGAAACAACAGCCAGATCCGGCTACGGGACTGCCGAGTGCGCGCATCTCGGGACACATGCAGCCAGCTCGCAAAGGATTGACTCAGAACATCCAGCTGCGCGGCGGTAAGGTACTTCACGGACTCGGGCACCTGAAAGATTCGGGCAGGTTTGGGGCCACAGACGCGATTCGCGTTTGGAACCTCCATGCCCCGGCGGATCATCTCTTCCTGAACGCGGTGCACAAGATCACACAATGTATTCGGATCAATCTGATCCATTTTGTCCATATCCATAGATTTTTGTATCCCGGTGGTCATGCAATCTCCTGAGTGTAATTGCTGCACAAAACGCAAACCCATCGTCAACATGGTCACGTTTTCTCAAACATGCGTGACTACGTTGCCAAACCGCCGGCATCAAGGCCAGGAGATAATCAATACCAACCCAAAAAGGAGTCCGATATGATTTTCAGAATACGCCACGTCATTGTGACACTGCTCTTTTTCTTCCTCGCCACCACGGCCCAGGCTGGGGATCTGGTGGTCTCGGCCGCGGCCAGCCTGACCAACGCCTTTGGCGAAATGAAGGCCCCCTTCGAAAAAGCCCATCCCGGCACGAACGTGGTCTTCAATTTTGCCGCCTCCGGGCCACTGCTCAAGCAGATTGAACAGGGCGCACCCGTTGATGTCTTCGCCTCGGCGGATCAGGAGACCATGGACAAGGCGGCAAGCTTCATCGCGCCTTCCTCGCGCGTCAATTTTGTCGGCAACGCGCTGGTCCTGATCGTTCCGGCCCAGGACAACCTGGCCTTGAAGAGCCCTGCGGATCTGCAAAAAGACAACGTCACCCGCATCGCCATCGGCAACCCCGAATCCGTCCCTGTCGGGCGCTACACGAAGGCGGCCCTCACTGCGGCAGGTCTGTACGAGGCGCTGACACCCAAGTTCGTCCTGGCCGAAAGCGTCACCCAGGCTCTGGACTATGTCGCCAGAGGCGAGGTCCAGGCCGGTTTCGTGTACGCCACGGATGCCGCATCCCGCCAGGGCAAGGTCAAGACCGCCGCTGAAGTGACCGGACACAAGCCCATCATCTATCCCGTGGCCCTGCTTGAAGCGTCCGCAAACAAGGAACTGGGCCAGGCCTTCATCGACTATGTAAAAGGAGCGGAAGGACAGGCCATTCTGAGCAAGTACGGTTTCAAAAAACCCTGATTTTTCAGCGCGATCCAAGTGGATTCAAAACAAAAAACCGCCCCTCAGGGGCGGTTTTTTGTTTGATATTCAGATATCTCTTTGATCTATAAGAACTCGGTGTTGGATCTCAATCGAACGAACCACGGACCGCATGAATACCAGGCCGCAACAACCATGAGGGCGGTCAAGTCGTCAAAATGACCTGCCCGTTTGGCTTCTTCAAAAAGATTTCTTTTCTTCACAAAGAACAGAGGATCAAAGGCCGCTAAACATCTTCGTGCAGGGCGCGCACGTAAGCATCGGCCAAAAATCCATTGATCGACCGTTACCAAAGCCTTCGCGCACAATCCAAAGTCCTTTCATCTCAGAGATAAAAAACTCTGCCCTTTGACCAAACCGCACCTTATCGTTTGCCGCTTTCCCGCGCTTTCAGTCCATCAAAACAGACATTTATCCACGGGCCGGACTTTTTGGACCTGCTGAAGTTTTTGAAAATGAAGACCGAACCGACAGCCAAAAACAATACTGAAACACTGATAATAAGAATATTGAGCATGCCGTAGTTTAACCAGTATGCGATAATAAGCAATCAGACATATCGCCGAACCCGAATTTTGGCCGCCCGCCATGACCGTCATCCCGTTGACCCCCAGCGTAGGAAAAAGAGGATGTCCTGAATTTCATCAGCTCGGTTTCAAACACTGCATCGCATATCAAGCGCGCATGACATCCCACGGGTTGGCAAAAACAACGTACGGGCCGAGAAATCATTTGGTTTCTCATGAGGCGACGACTCTGGCGGAGATATCTCCCGGAGTAATCATTTATTTCGATTTCATTGCTCAATATTCCGGACTCAACACAGGTCATGATCATTTCGCAGTTGACAGAGATAGAGCTATCTTGGAAGATTTTTTCTTTACACGTACGGAATAAACAAAATGAGACAACAGCTTATTCACTGAAAATGGTAAATCATGTGTAAAAATATTTTAAACGGCGAAGTACAATGAAGAGATCCATGATCCGTCTCTCTCTTTTTTTTCTTATGCTGAGCATCGTACTGATTCAGTGCGGATCGGCGTTGGCGTCCTCCGCCACGGATTCCGACACGGATTCCGACACGGATTTGCTGAAATACCTCAACACGCCATGGACTGGCGACCTGGATGGCATGCGGAACCGCCGGTACATTCGTGTGCTGGTGACCTACAGCCGCACCAATTTCTTTCTTGATGGCGCCGCGACCAGAGGCATCACCACCGAAGCGTTCAAAGCCTTCGAGGATTGGCTGAACGTCAGGCTCAAGTCCAAAGCATATCCAATTCACGTGGCTTTTGTTCCCGTCAAACGTGACGAACTCCTGCTCGCACTGGAGACGGGGCGGGGGGACATCGCGGCCGCCAGCCTGTCCATCACTCAAGATCGTGAAAAAAAAGTAGATTTTTCCGAGCCATGGGCCTCGAATGTGAATGAGGTTGTCGTTGCGGGTCCCGGATCACCGCCTCTTGCGACCGTGAATGATCTCGCGGGGCAGACTATCTAGTCAGTCCTGAAAAATTTTAAAAACGGCACGTCAGGCACAAGCCTGCACCTGCCGAACATTTGGCCGAAAAACGCACCCAC
>CAXNFJ010000147.1:0-5622 GCA_964201165.1 Desulfomicrobium sp. | reverse complement strand
AGATAAACCTTGAGGGACCCTTGACGCTTGCGGGCCAGAAGTTCGGCAAACTCATCCATCACCGCCTCCTGAGTGGTCATGGTCGCATCTCGTCCAAAGCCAGATTGAGTTCAAGCACGTTGACCCTGGCCGAGCCCAAAATACCCAGTTCCGGCCCTTGAATCCAGCTTTCGACCAAGGCCTCCACGCGGTCCCGGTTCATGCCGCGAACCTTGGCGACGCGCACGATCTGCAGCGCGGCGGCCTCGGGACTGATCTGCGGGTCAAGCCCGCTGCCGGAGGCCGTGAGCATATCCACAGGCAGGACGCCGCTGCCGGGATTTTCGGCCCGCAGGCGAGCGGCCTCGGCCGTCATGCGCCGTGCCAGGGCGGCGCTGGTCGGTCCCAGATTGGACCCGCCCGAGATCCGGGCATCATACCCTTCCCCCGCTGCGGAGGGGCGGCCGTGAAAATATCCCGGTCCGGAAAACCGCTGGCCGATGAGCCGCGAGCCGACAACCTTGTCGGCGCGGACCATCAGGGATCCCTCAGCCTGGAGGGGAAAGAGAACCTGCCCGAACCCTGTGACCAGCAGAGGATACGCTCCGCAGAGAATGAGGGCAAGAAACAGGGTAAGCACTGTGGATTGGCGGATAATGAGGTACATGTGATGTCTCCTTTGCGGCCTAGATGAATCCCAGGGCGGAAATGATCATGTCGATCAGTTTGATCCCGACGAACGGGGCTACAAGCCCGCCCAGACCATAGATCAGAAGGTTTGAACGCAACGCCTCCGCCGTGGAGCGGGGACGGTAACGCACCCCGCGCAGGGCCAGGGGAATGAGCGCGACGATGATCAGAGCGTTGAAGATCACGGCCGAGAGCACCGCGCTTTCCGGACTGTGCAAATGCATGATGTCGAGGGCCCCGAGTTGCGGCAGGGAGGCGGCGAAGATGGCGGGAATGATGGCAAAATACTTGGCGACGTCATTAGATACGCTAAAAGTGGTCAACGCGCCACGGGTGATCAGCAACTGCTTGCCGATCTCCACTATCTCGATGAGCTTGGTCGGGTCCGAATCCAGATCGATCATGTTCCCGGCCTCGCGCGCGGCCTGGGTTCCGGTGTTCATGACCAGCCCCACATCGGACTGGGCCAGGGCCGGCGCGTCGTTGGTGCCGTCCCCGGACATGGCCACCAGACGTCCTCCCTGTTGCAGATCGACGATGAGCCGCAGCTTGTCCTCGGGTTTGGCTTCGGCCAGGAAATCATCCACGCCGGCTTCTCCGGCTATGGCTTGGGCGGTCAGGCGGTTGTCTCCGGTGATCATGATCGTACGGATGCCCATGGCCCGGATGCGCTCAAAACGGTCGCGCATGCCCGGTTTGACGACATCCTTGAGATGTACGGTCCCGAGAATGCCCATGGATCGCGACGCGACGATCAGTGGCGTACCGCCACTCGCCGCTATCATGTCGGCCGCTGTCTGCGCCTCGGCGGAGCGCTCCGCACCGCCGGGCAGTCCGGCTTCCAAGGCCCAGGCCAATACCGCGTCTGCTGCGCCCTTGCGGATCTGCTCATCTTCCCAATCCACTCCGCTCATGCGGGTTTCAGCCGTGAAGGAGATGGCCCTGGCATGTTCCGGCAAAACGGCTTTGATGCCCTGACTCCGGATCAATTCCACGATGGACCGGCCTTCCGGGGTTTCGTCTCCGGACGATGCCAGCAAGGCGGCATGCATCAAGTCGGGCATGGAAACCTCGGCGACCGGCGCGAATCCAGTGGCCATGCGGTTGCCCAAGGTGATGGTCCCGGTCTTGTCCAGAAGCAGCACATCCACATCCCCGGCAGCCTCCACGGCCCGGCCGGACATGGCCAGGACATTGCGCCGCAGTAGACGGTCCATGCCGGCGATGCCGATGGCGGCCAGGAGCCCGCCGATGGTCGTGGGGATGAGGCAAACCAGAAGCGCCACCAGCACCGTGACCTCCACGCGCACCCCATGAAAAAGGGCAAAAGGCTTCAAGGTGACCACGGCCAGCAGGAAGATGAGAGTCAGCCCGGCCAGCAGGATATTCAGTGCGATTTCATTGGGAGTTTTCTGGCGCTCCGCCCCTTCGACCAGGGCGATCATGCGGTCCAGAAAGGATTTACCCGGTTCCTGGGTCACGCGCACCACCAGACGGTCCGAAAGCACCGTTGTTCCGCCCGTGACCGCGCTGCGGTCTCCGCCGGATTCGCGGATGACCGGGGCCGATTCTCCGGTGATGGCCGACTCGTCCACGGCTGCCGCACCCTGAACCACTGTGCCATCGGCAGGAATGATGTGTCCCGCGGCCACTATGATCTGATCCCCGGGCAGCAGGCCGGAGGCCGAGACCTCTTCCGTGCTTCCGTCGGATTTAAGGCGCATGGCCAGGGTGTCGCGCCGTGCGCTGCGCAGGGTGTCCGCCTGGGCCTTGCCCCTGCCCTCGGCCAACGCTTCGGCATAATTCGCAAACAAGATGGTCGCCCACAGCCACAGGCTGATCTGGCCGTCATAGGAGGCCGTGCGGCCCCAGCCATGCACCATCAATTCGTTTATAAAAGCGGCCGTGGTCAGCACGCTGCCCACCCCGACCACGAACATGACCGGATTCTTGGCCAAGAGGCGGGGGGCGAGCTTGCGGAAGGCTCCCGCCAGGGCCTCACGGGTGATGGATGCGCTGTGAATCAAAATGCGTGTTCTTCGCATGAAATTTCTCCTGCCTAGTAAAGGCGGCCTTCAAGCATTTGCAGATGTTCGACCACCGGCCCCAGGGACAGGGCGGGCAGATAGGTTAGGGCGCCGACAATGACGATCACAGCCATGAGCAGCATGGCAAAAGTCGCGCCCTCCACCGGGAAGGACGCGTCCGTGACAGGTCTGGGACGGCGGGAAGCCAGGGAACCGGCGACGATGAGCATGGGGATCATGACCCCGAAGCGTCCGAGCAGCATGCCGACGGCCAGGGTCACGTTGAAAAGCGGTGTGTTCGCGGCCAGACCGCCAAAGGCGCTGCCATTGTTCTGGGCCGCCGAGGTATAGGCATAGAGCAATTCCGAAAAGCCATGGGCCCCGGCGTTGCCCAGCGCGCCCTGCCCCCAGGCGATGGAGGAGAGGGCGGTGAATCCGAGGAGCGGCAGAGCGGACATGAGCAAGGCGGCCACGGACCACGTGATCTCCCGGCCTTCCACGCGTTTGCCCAGATAATCGGGCGTACGCCCGACCATGAGCCCGGCCAGGAAAACCGTGAGCAGGATGAAAAGCACCATGCCGTACAACCCGGAGCCCACCCCGCCAAAGACGATCTCACCGAGCTGCATATTCACGATGGTGGCCAGACCACCCAGAGGCGTGAAACTGTCATGCATGGCGTTGACCGCGCCGCAGGAGGCGTCGGTGGTCACCGTGGCAAAGAGAGCCGAGGAAAAGACGCCGAAACGGGTCTCCTTGCCTTCCATATTCGGGGCTTCCGCGCCGGCCAGGGCGTGCAGGGTCGGAGTGCCCGCGCGTTCGAAATGAGAGGTCCACAGGGTGGCGGACACGAAAAAGCAGGCCATGACCAACCACACGGTCCAGGCATGGCGCCGACGGCCGACCGCCTCGCCAAGGGTGAAGACCATGGCCCCGGGCAGAAGAAAAATGCTCAGCATCTGCACGAAATTGGACAGGGCCGTGGGGTTTTCAAAGGGATGGGCGGCGTTGGCGTTGAAAAAGCCCCCGCCGTTGACGCCGAGCATCTTGATGGCGACCTGCGAGGCCACGGGCCCCAGGGCCAGAATCTGGGAACCGCCTTCAAGGGTGGTCGCGGTCAGTGTGGCCGTGAAGGTCTGCACCACGCCCTGCCCGATCAGGAACACCGCCAGCACGAAACTTGACGGCACGAGCACATACAGGATCGAACGGACGAGATCGGCCCAAAAGTTTCCCACGCCGGCGGCTTCTTTCCGGGCAACCCCCCGGACGACGGCCATCGCCGCGGCCATGCCCACGGCGGCGGATATGAAATTCTGATAGGTCAGTCCGACCATCTGCGAGAACGTGCTCATGGTCGCTTCGCCGACATAGGCCTGCCAGTTGGTGTTGGTCACGAAGCTGACGGCCGTGTTGAAAGCCAGATCCCAGGACAGGGCAGGAAAGCCCTGGGGATTGAGCGGCAGACGATCCTGCAGAAGCAACACCCCGAACGTCAGCGCAAAACCGGCTCCGGAGAAACCGGCCAGACACAAGGCGTAGCGCTCCCAGGACTGCTCCCGGCCGGGATCAATTCCGGCCACGGCGTACAGCATTCGCTCCACCGGAGCGAAAATCGGATGCAGGAAAGTTTGCCGCCCTTCCAGCACACGATGGATGAAGCGGCCCAAAGGCGGGCAGACGGCCGCCAGGATGCCCAGAAACATTCCCAGCTGAATATAATCGTGTATGGTCATAGCATTGCTCCACAACCCCGGCTTCCCGGGCTAAAATTTTTCGGGATGAAACAGGGCGATGAGCAAATACACGAACAATCCGGATGCAGCCACCAATCCGGCAATATCACTCAGTTCCATAACGTGCCTCCTCAATGCGTGATGTAACGCCGCATCGGCGTCAGCACATGCTAAGCATGGGGGATGCCAGAATCATTCTCACAATTTAATCTATATTTTCAGTATATTGGAAAAAAAGATAAAGGAAAGCTTTTAGTCCGGGATTGCAAAATGAAAGACAGGGATTACAATTTGAAATGTTTTTCACGCCCTCAAAATAAAAAACTGAGTCAAAGTCACCCCAACCGTGCGGTACCCATGACTGAACGTGATCGGATTCATCCTTTATTGGAAACGTTCCAACTTGCCGTGGAACGGCTTGGCAAGCCGCGACGGACATTCACAGTTGATCGACCAGAATGATTGCCACGCGCCTCATGGGCGTGTTTTACGCATCACCACCTTGATCTTCATCTTTCACGTAGGTAAATTCGCCCCAACAAAATATAAAACCCATCGGAGAGCCATGCCGGACCGCAAATACAGATTTTCCTGGGACCTCATCGGTGACATCAACCTAGGCCGCCCCAATCTAGGACCTACGACACGAATCGAGGTCTACCGCCTCATGCAGTTCGTTTTTCGGGACGTGCTGGAACAGCATTATGGAACAGCGCAAACCGACGCCCTGTTTCATGAAGCAGGTAAATCCGCCGGGACTGCGTTTTACGATAAATTTTGTTCTCATATCAAAGAGTTGAACGAATTCATGCGTACTCTGCAAGAATTGACGCGGGAACTGGGAATGGCCATCATGCGCGTGGAATCGGCGGACGAGGTCAAAGGTTCCTTTGTGATCACCATGTCCGAAGATCTGGATTGCTCGGGGCTGCCGGAACTGGACTACGAGGTGTGCGTTTACGACGAAGGATTCATCGCCGGGCTCATGGAGAGCTTCACGGGCAAGAAATTCACGGTCAAGGAAGTGGACTGCTGGTGCACCGGTGACCGGACCTGCCGCTTTAAGGAAACACTGATTAAATCATTTTCGTCTGGGTCCTAACCTGCTAAATTCCTTTTCAGACAAGCATCTGGAGGAAATGATGAACCGTCAGGTAAGTTTTTCTGAACTGGAGTATGGCACCAAGAAA
>CAXNFJ010000146.1:0-5634 GCA_964201165.1 Desulfomicrobium sp. | reverse complement strand
AGGCGATCGGTCAGCTTCACGTACCACGCCGCGCTCTGGACCTGGATGATGTAGGCCAGGGCCACAACCAGGGCCGCATCGGACCCCTGTGCGCCGAAGGCGTTTATGGCCACGGCCAGGGCGATAGACAGGTTGCGCATGACGGTTCCGTAGACCATCGCGATGGCATCTCCGCGCGGCAGGAAGAGCCGGCCCAGCAGCGTGCTCAGGGCATAGTTGGCGGTGTAGATGATCACCAGGGGCGTGAGGATCTGCAGCAACAGCTCGGGCGAGGCCATGATGGTCCGGGCTTTTAAGGCCAGGGCGATGAAGACGATGCCCAGCACGCCGAGGGTGGACAGGGCCGGAAAGCGCGGGGCCAGCCGCTCGGCAAAGTTCTTCTGGCCATGGATGCGCACCAGGATGCGCTGGGTGGCGTAGCCCAGGGCCATGGGCAGGAATACGATCAACACGATCTGGGAGAACACGGCCCGCACATCCATTTCAATGCTCGCGCCAAGCAATGCCCTCACGTATATGGGTGTGGCCAGAGAACCCAGCGTCAGCCCGATGACCGTCATCTTTACCGCTGCGGCGACATTGCCCTTGGCAAAGCCGGTCCACGAAATGGTCATGCCGCTGGTCGGCACCAGCCCGGCCAGCACAATTCCGAGCATCATGTACGGTTGATCCCGAAAGAAGAACCAGGCCACGCCAAAGGCGAGAAAAGGCACAACCCCGAAATTGACGAACTGTGTGACGACCTGGGCCTTCATGTCGCCCCCGGAGAACACCTGTCCGATTTTCAAGGTGACCATCATGGGATAGACCATCAAAAAGGTGAAGGGCATGATCAGGTTTTTGAGCCATCCCGTCTCACCAAGCAGTCCGCTCACAAAGCCGAGGACCATGACTGCGGGGATGGCCAGCACCAGATTTTTCGAGATCATCTGCAATATCTTCCACATGACATTCTCCTGACGACGTTATTCTTCTTCCGCGCCGCTGGTTTCAATTTCCCGGCACCGGGGATTGCTCATGCACGGGGCGTCCTTTTCCTTCATGACCTTGGCCTTTGAAACGCCACGCTCGACAATGAATGATTGAGCGCACTCGGGACATTCGTGGAATTCCGGCGCATAATCATCGGTCTGGGTTATGGTTACTGTAACCTGGCAATACGGGCAGGTGACATTCATGCTGGACATGGGAGCCTCCTTTACGATGAGGGTTGTTTGGGGGATGGATTCGATTTTTCGACTCGGAACAGATAATCTCCGCCGTCCTCGAAGGCATGCACAGTTGATATCAGCTTGAATTCGCAGTCCGGATGGACCCGGCGCAAATCCGACAGGAAGGCCCGGTCATTGCTCAGGATCAACACGGACTCACCCGCTTTGAGCCGCTTGATGAGCGCGCACGCCTTGAGCATGCAAAAAAAATCCATCGTATTTCGCATGTCGATTTTGGTCATGCCGGACGTCCCATCACAACAGCTCGTGTGCTTCATGACTATCCCCATAGCGAAGGCCATGCCAGATCGGCCCATGATCACTTCCGAAGTGCAATTTAATCTGTAAATTTAATAGATTAATAAATAAAAATTTAAATGATGATCGCTCTGGCCTTGTGCAAACACAAATAAGCTTGCTTTTTTATGTTCACTAACTAAACATATGGACAGTATTATTGTTCGTAAAATAAACAGTCTTTACAGCGGATGAACAGCATGGATGAAAATCTGAATCAATATTGGAAGACCGTGGTCAACACCATTCAGGACGGGGTCATGATCGTGACTCCCGATGGACAGATCGTGTCCGTCAATCATGCCCTGGAGGAGATGACGGGATACGGTCGGGAGGAACTCATTGGCGCGTCCTGCACCATTTTGGGGTGCACGTCCTGTGAACTGGCCAGGGGCGTGCCGAGTTGCCATTGGTGCGTCATGTTCGAAAAGGGGGATCTGCGCAGGCAGCAATGCGCCTTGATCCGCAAGGACGGTTCGCGCACGCACATCGTCAAAAATGCATCGGTGCTCAGGGGCAATGACGGCGGGATCATCGGCGCGGTGGAGACCATGACGGACATCTCCGATCTGGTGCGCAAGGACGCGCAGATCGAGGGGTTCCGACGGGAACTTTCAATGGAGGACGCTTTTCACGGGATCATCGGCCGGTCATCGAGCATGCAGCAGGTGTTCGACCTCATCGACGGAGTGGCGCAGATCGATGCTCCGGTCATCATCTACGGCGAGAGCGGGACGGGCAAGGAGCTGGTGGCCAAGGCCATTCACGATGCCGGACCGCGCAAGGACAAGCCGTTCATCAAGGTCAACTGCGCGGCCCTGAACGAATCGCTGCTGGAGAGTGAACTCTTCGGCCATGTCAAGGGCGCGTACACCGGGGCGCACAAGGACCGCATGGGGCGGTTCGAGAGCGCCGGGGACGGGGACATCTTCCTGGACGAGATCGGGGACCTGCCCCTGTCCACACAAGTCAAGCTGTTGCGCGTGCTGGAGGAGAAAGTCATCGAGCGGGTGGGGGATCACCAGCCCATTCCCGTGCACGCAAGGATCATCACGGCCACCAACCGCGAACTGCCCGAGCTTGTCTCAACGAACCGGTTCCGTCAGGATTTGTACTACCGCATCAACGTCATCCCCATCCGCATCCCTCCCCTGCGTGAGCGCGGCGAGGACATTCCTCTGCTGGCCTCCTCGTTTTTCCTGCGCATGCAGCTCAAGACCGGCAAAAACGTGCAGGGCATCTCGCACGAAGCCATGGACCTGCTGCTGCGCCATCCATGGCCGGGCAACGTGCGCGAGCTCAGAAGCGCCTTCGAGTACGCTTTCGTGGCCTGCAAGACGGACATGATCGAACCTCGCGATCTGCCGGCCGAACTCATGAGCAAAGCGGTCGCGTGCGCTCCAGCCGATGCCTCGGCCAGAAGCCTGGACGAGATCAAGCAGGAACGCCTCGCGCAGGCCCTGCGCGAGGCGCACGGAAACCAGTCCGAAGCCGCGCGGATCCTGGGCATATCAAGGACCAGCGTGTGGAGCCAGATGAAGCGCTATGGACTCGGGAAAGGGTGAGGCCGGCCTGGGAAGGGGCCTCGTTGCGAGGTGATGTCGATGCTGGAACGGGGCCGGAGAATATGTGTCCGTTGCGCTTCTCAGAGTCCTTTGTATTCAGAACACAGGAAAGGCAGCCCCCTTTTTTGGGTCACTCATCGGGCAGGGTGGTTTCGCGCCTCATCGTGTGGGCGTCTGTTTCTCAAGCAACGACAGCCCATGCCGTAAATCCTCCAGCAGATCCTCGGGATCCTCAAGACCGATATGCAGGCGGATGATCGTCTGCCCGTGGTAACGGCCAACCAGATTCCTTCCCGGCACTCCGGCCGTGATCAGACTCTTGTATCCTCCCCAGCTGAATCCCATGCCGAACAGGCGCAGGGAATTGAGAAACACGCCCAGGGCTTCCGGAGCGTACTCATGCCGCAGGGTCATGCCAAAGAGCCCGGACGCGCCGCTGAAGTCCCGCTTCCAGAGATGGTGCTCCGGGTGCGAGGGCAGGGCAGGATGGAGCACCTCGCGCACCAATGGGTGGTCCTGCAGGCGCTGCGCCACCTCCATGGCCGAGGCGAAATGCTCCTTCATGCGCACATGCAGGGTTTTGAGGCCGCGCAAGGTCAGCAGACAGTCGTCCGGCGAGCCGTAGATTTCGCGGCAGGCGTAGGCTTTCGCGAGGGTCTCGGCGTGTTCGGCGGTGGTCGAGACCGACCCCATCAGGACATCAGAGTGGCCGGAAAGATATTTGGTGACCGAATGAATGGAGAGGTCCACCCCGAGGTCGAACGGGTTCAGATAGAGCGGCGTGGCCCAGGTGTTGTCGAGGACCGTGATGATGCCTTGGGCGCGGGCGATTTTTGTTATGGCCGGTATGTCCTGGATCTCGAACGTGTTCGAGCCGGGCGATTCCAGAAAAATGAGCCGGGTGTTGGGACGCAGGAAAGCGGTGATGTCCGCCCCGACATTGGCAGGCACGGTATCGGTCTGAACACCGAATTTGCCCAGGATCTCCCGACAGAAACGCAGGGTCGGGCCATAGACATTGTCGCAGACGAGCAGATGGTCGCCTGCTTGTACAAAAGCCAGCAGGGTTTCGCTGATGGCGCTGATGCCCGAAGGAAAAACGCGGGTCAGGGCCGCGCCTTCAAGTTCGCCGATGGCCTGTTCGAGAATGCGCTGCTGCGGCAGCCTGTCGGTGCCGTAGGTGACGCCGCGATATTCACCGCGACCGGCACGGCGCAGATCCGCATACGAATCAAAATACACGGTTGAACCGCGATACAGTTCCGGATTGACGGTTCTGGTCGGCGGAAGATCCAGCTCCGGTGACTGCATGAGACGGGTGCTTGCTTTCATGAATTTCCTCCTGCTCTTGGTGCTGATGCCTTGGTGAAAATCATTGGTCAATGTTTTCACTGGGCGGGAAGGAGCCGGCCTACTTGTGCATGAGCCTTGGCACCGGGCAAAGGAGACGGTTACCTGACCCGTTTTGGCTGAAGGGAGAGCGGGGGCGCCGAATACCATTTTGGTAGTATGCAGGAATTTGCGTTGTTGGGGCGCATCTGTATTTCAAAACACAAATGTTCCGAGCTCTTGCCGTTACAGGAGCCGCTCGTGTACGCGGCAGAAAGTGGTTTAGGTAATCGCTATGGCAGCCTGGAGATACAGAAGAATGAAAAAAGAGCTTGTTCAAAGTCTGACCGAAACTTTCGAGGGGCACGCGCAGCAGACCGAAAGCGGCGTGGAATACTGGCTGGCCCGTGATCTACAGCATTTGCTGGGGTATGACGAGTGGCGCAATTTTACCGCCGTTGTTTCCAAAGGCAAGACTGCCTGCGAAGGTGCAGGCCACGTGAGCCGGGATCATTTTGTTGACGTCAACAAAACGATCCAGATCCCAAAGGGGGCTCAAAAAGAGATTCCGGACCTCATGCTGACACGCTACGCCTGCTATCTGATCGCTCAGAATGGTGATCCGCGAAAGCCCGAGATTGCTTTTGCCCAGACCTACTTCGCCATCCAGACCCGCCGGGCCGAATTGATCGAACGACGTCTGCTGGAAGCCGAGCGCGTCAGTGCCCGCAAGAAACTCAGCGCTACCGAAAAGGAACTTTCTGCCGTTGTTTTTGAGCAGACCGGCGGCAACCAGGACTTTGCATTGATCCGCAGCAAGGGCGATCACGCCTTGTTCAGCAAGCCCACGCAGGTCATGAAGGCGCAGTGGAAGGTGCCGGACAACCGCCCGTTGGCCGACTTCGCCCCGACCATCATCCTCAAGGCCAAGGATTTCGCCACGGAAATCACCATCTTCAACGCCAGGCAACACGGTATGACCACGGAAACCACCATTTTGCAGGAACACGTCACCAACAACCAGGCAGTGCGCAACACCTTGCTGGAACGCGGCATCCGTCCTGAAACCCTCTCGCCGGCCGAGGATGTGAAGAAAGTCGAGATTGAAGAGAATGCCCTGTTTAGAGGCGTCAAGGTCACGTACACCGCCACGTTGCAGCAGTGTGCCGAATGCGGGCTTGAGTTGGCAGGCATTGAAGAAGCAGCGGTCATGCAGGAGCTGCTTGTCGATG
>CAXNFJ010000145.1:0-5635 GCA_964201165.1 Desulfomicrobium sp. | reverse complement strand
TTACGCTCAGGCCCAGGAAGGCCACCAGGGTGGCCGGGACAAAGGCGATCGGCACCGGCGTGAAGAGACGCATGAGCGATTCCGCGGCCATGTAGGCGGCCACCAGGAAAAGGCCCACTGCCGAAGCAAATCCGGCCAGGGCATTGACCTTGCCCGCGCCAAAGACCAAGTCTGGATTGTCGGCGTTGGTGCGGGCCCAGGCATAGGCGAACCAGGCCACGGCCATGGCTCCGGCATGACTGGCCATGTGCCAGCCGTCGGCCAGCAGGGCCATGGACCCAAAGGCCCAGCCCGAAACGATCTCCACAGCCATGGTGGCCATGGTCAGCCAAAAGACGAAACGCGTCCCGCGTTCTCCGTGATCAAGGCCATGCTGATGGTCATGGCCGCAGGAACAGGAATGATCGTGCATGAGGGTCTCACATTTGTTTGTTGAACGAGTTGTTTGATGTCCAAACAAATAGGGATATATTATTTGACTGTCAAACTTAATTTCAAGAACTCCTTCTTCGTGGATCAAAGGGTGTGCAATGCTTGATACCCATGCTAGGCGGCTGGTGCAGCCGCTTTTTGACGGCCTGGCGCGGGCCTGTGCCAGACGGGGCGTCGGTCCGTTGCAGGTCACGCTGTGGGCCGCCGCCTTGGGCGTTATGGCGGCCGTGGTCCTGGTGCTGGGCCGGCCAGCGATTTTTCTGCTCTGCTTGTGGCTGTCCGGGCTGCTCGACGCCGTGGACGGGACCCTCGCCCGGCACGCCGGAACCGCTAGTCGGGCCGGAGCGCTCCTGGACATTGTGTGCGACCGGGTGGTGGAGGTGCTGGTCATTGTGGCTTTCGGGGTGCGATTTCCGGATGCGCGCCTGGAGCTGCTGATCCTCTGCGCGGCCATCATCATGTCGTTGACGGTTTTTTTGACAGCCGCGGCGGCCCTGCCCGCGACTTCAAGCAAGAGCTTTCATTATCAGGCCGGTTTGGCTGAACGGAGCGAAGGATTTTTATTTTTTTCCGTCATGGCCCTGTGGCCGCAAGGGGTGGGGGCCGTGGCCCTGATCTTTGCCCTGGCCGTGATCGTCACTGCGGGCCAACGCTTCCGGGCAGCCTTGGTTTTTTTCAGGGATTGACAATTGTCCCCGGCTTTGAAAGTCCCGAAAACAAACAATTTTGGAGGCAACAGTGCAGGACAAAGACGGCATCTTTTATTATCCCTATCCCGAGAACAAGCGCATCCGCATGTATGTGCGGGAGCAGGACGGGAGCATCGAGTTTCGGCTGAGCAATAGTGACCATCCCGAAATCTGGGAACGCCATGGCTGGCGGGACATGGATCAGATAAAGCGTAGCGCCAAGATGTACGAGGAGCGTGGCTCAAAGGTCGATCCGACGAAAATCTACGACTCGGAAACCGCGCGCTACCTGCTCAAGGAAGCCAAAAAATAAGCGTGCCGGATGGTTGGGGGAGATTCATGCGCATTGACGGTTTGGTGCAGGCGGCGGGAATCCGCGACGTGGGCGAGGCGCGCATGCTGCTGGACTGCGGCGTGGACCTGCTCGGGTTTCCCCTGCGCCTGCCCGTGCATGCGCCGGACACCTCCGAGGCAACGGCCCGGGACATCATCGAAGAACTTGGGCCCGCAGTCTGCGTGCTCATCACCTATGAGGAAGATCCGGATCGGCTTGTGGAGTTGTGCCGTTTTTTGAATGTGGACACGGTGCAGATCCATGCCGACGTTTCCCTGGACACCGTGGCCCGGATCAAGGCTCTCGCCCCATTGCGCATCTTCAAGAGCTACGTCGTGGGCCGGGAGTCCATGAGCCCGGCGCAGTTCGCGCAGGCCTACTCCCCGGTTTGCGACGCCTTCATCACTGACACCTTCGACCCCTCCACCGGGGCCAGCGGGGCGACAGGCCAAGTCCACGATTGGTCCGTGAGCGCCGAGCTGGTCCGCTGTAGCCCGCGTCCGGTCATCCTGGCCGGAGGGCTGACCCCGGCCAATGTGCGCGAGGCCATCCTGGCCGTGTGTCCGGCCGCCGTGGACGTGCACACCGGGGTGGAAGCCCCGGACGGATCCAAGGATCCTGCGCTGGTGCGGGCTTTTGTGCGCGCGGCCCGGGCCGGGTTTGTCGAAGTTTTGATGTCCTGAATCCCTCATTCTCCGATTTTTGTCTCGCCGGTCATTTTTCCATGCGCTTGGTGTGCTGGATTGAGCGGAGGGCGCGCGATCGGAGCGGGCCTCTCACTCGAGCACCACGCGCAGGTCGATGCTGATGGTGTCAAAGACAAGGTGGTAGCTGAGGAATTTGAAAAACCTGGCCGAGCCGTAAATCACGCCCCACTGCGTGCGGTCGAGGTCGAAATTCGCCATGAGCGCGATCCTGCCCTCGGCCAGGGGACGCAGGTGCGCGTCGAATGCGATGCTCTGAGCGCTGCCGCGCAATGTCATGACCGCCTGGACGTTGTAATTGGGCATGGTCGCGCAGGCGCCGGGGATCGGTCGCATGCGCGTGATCTCCACGGTGCAGTTCGGAAAGCGTGAGACGAAGAAAAAATCATCCGATTTCAAGTGGGCTTCAAGCACGGGCTGCAACTCGCTGCCGGCCAGGTCGGTGTTGGCGATGGATTCCATGGCCATGGTGAAGGATCCGTGCAGATCCTCCTTTTGGCAATCGAGCACCCCGTTTTTGATGGTCACGGTTCCCGTGTGCCTGCTGTTGTAATTCCGGCCCGTCCACAACACGGTCGATTCGTCCGGGATGGCATTGTATCGGCTTTTGTGCAGTTCCAGAACAGGATGGGCCGGCTCCTCCCGCTCCGCGTGCGTCCCCTCGAGAATTTTCCCCGCTTTTTTCCAGGCCGGCAGACCGCCATGAAAGACCGCCACATTCACGTATCCCTCCCGGTCGAGTTTTTCGGCGGCGGTGACGGCGTCCAGGGAATCCTCCCCTGCGCCGTAGACGATGATCGCCATTTTCTTGTCAGCCGTCAGCGCGGACACCTGCTGCAGAAAGGTCACTTCGTAGACGCAGGCATTGCGGGCCGCGGGGATGTGACGGGCTTCGAAATGTTCCGGAGGCAGGACATCGAGAATCAGCCGATTGGTTGAACTTTGAGCGACTGTGACATCCCCGATGGATGCGGATATTTTTTCGGACATGATCTGCTCCAGTGCTGCAAGGTTTCATGGTCAGTGTATTGGTTCGCATCTCCTTGCTCCGCCAAGCCCGCGCGCTGGCGGAAGAACCAAGGCCGCGCATGGGCCGGTCCTTAGGGCAGAGGCTCGGTCGTGTAGGCGATGTTGGCTTCCTCGGAGGAATACAGCGGCAACTCCTTGCCCTGGCGGACATCATCCACGAAGCTGGGATTGAGCAGAATGGATTTGGCGGAGAGAACGATATCCGTCTCGGTCAGCGCTTGCTGAGCCGTGGCCCGGTCGTGGATCTTGCCGCAGAGCATGAGCGGTTTGGTGGTCCGGGAGCGCGTCAGACCGGCCATGGTCCGGTCCGTGCCGAAGGCCTTGGCCTTGAAATCGTATGTGGACAGGGACAGCGCGTCGATGGGCTCGGAGTCGATGAGGTCGATGAGCTCTTCCCACTCACGGGCGTCCTTGAAGAGGGACACCTCCATGTCCGCGACCCCCCAGTTGGAGATGCGAAAGGTCAGCAACCTGTCCCGGGGCAGCGTCTCGCGCACTGCCCGCAGAATGTCCCGGGTGAAACGGAACCGGTTGGCCAGGGTGCCGCCGTACTCGTCGGTGCGGTGATTCGTGTGGGCGGAGAGAAACTGGCTGATCAGATAGCCGTGGGCTCCATGGATTTCCACCCCGTCAAACCCTGCGGCCAATGCTCCTTTGGCGGTTTCCACAAAACCGTTGACGACATGCTCGATGTCAAAAAGGCTCATGGCTTCGGGCACTGGGTAGGGCTGGCCGGTGATGGGATTGAGTTGTCTGGGCGTCAGGGCGCTGGGCGCGATGGAGCGAGCGGCGGGATTGATTTCGGGCCAGGCCATGCGGCCGCAGTGAAACATCTGCAAGATGGACACGGCCCCATGCCTACGTATGGCCTCCGTGACCGGCTTCCACGCTTCGACCTGGGATTGGTTCAAAATCCTGGCCTGGCCCGGATAGCCTTGGGCGCTTTCATAGTCCGTGACAATGGCTTCGGTGAAAACCACGGCCGCGCCATTTCGGGCTCTGCGCACCAGAAAATCGAGCACGTCCTGCCTCGGAATGGAGTCCTTGCCTGCGGACATGCGGGTCATGGGAGCCACGCCGAGCCGGTTTTTCAAGGTGAAATTGCCGAGCTGGACGGGTGAAAAAATATCCGCTGTCATGGGGTCTCCTGTGGGTTGAGGGCTCCTGATGCCTTGTCGGGATCGGATCTGTTTTTTGATCCGCATATTCAAACACTACCTCATTTCCACCCGGTTCCGCTACCGGGGTAGGAAACCATAAAATTCTTTTTGATCACATGGAAAGTGATCACCCCGTGGCCGGTCGTCTATTTCAATTCAAAGAGGATGCCTCCGGTCCCGTCCGAAACCGGGACGGGAGGTTCGGGCGCGTGGTAGATTTTGCGGATTTTTTCGCCGAGGACGCGCAGATCTTCCAGGGAGCGCTCCGAGTCGCTGACCTTGGCCAGGAGACGGGAAAGGAGCTGTTCCCGGTGGGCGCCGTCCGCCGTGGACTTCAAGGCCTCGATATAGTCCGACATCAGCCCGTACTGCATGGCTTGCGCCTGCACGATGTTGTTCAGCCGGTCCGACAGTCCGCCCATGGTCCGGCGGTAGGTCTCCAGTTCCGTTCGTTCGATGACGGTGCGCATGTCATGCAGGATGACCTGATACGTTTCCGGCAGCCCGGAATTGCGGTTTTTCCTGCACCCGGCGGTGATGACCACGTCCACGATCTCTCCGTTCAGGGTTTTGAGCCTGGTCGGATAGTCCGTGACGGTTCCCTTCTCGTTGATCATGGAGACGAGGGTGTGCCGCTCCAGGGCATCGGGAAAATGGTCGATGATGTTTCCACGCAGCGCGTGCTCCTTGTTCGCGTACCCGAAGAGCGAGACGGCCGCGTGGTTGATGTCCACAAAGCTTCCGTCCGGTCTGGTCATGTAGATGGGATCGGTGGAGTTTTCGAAGATGCGGCGGTATTTCTGCTCGTTGATGCGCAGCTTTTCCTCGTCGTTCTTGCGGTCGGTGATGTCCTTGATGAAGTGGTAGACCTGCTGGATCTTGCCCAGGCCCTGCTCTTTGTACACCACTTCGCCTTCGTCCCGCACCCAGCGGATGTCGCCGTTGGCGTGGACGATGCGGTATTCGACGCGGTCGGTTTCATTCTCGATCAGGCCCGCGTAGAACGCCTGGACCTTGGCGCTGTCCTCCGGGAAGACGAGGTCGATGGGATGGAAAATGTTCGCGATGAACTGTTCGGCCGGGAGCCCATAGAGTCCTTCGGTGGCGCTGTTGGCGGATTCGATCCTGGAATGTTCGCGGTCGAAGGCCATGATGACTTCGGGGATGGAATCCAGGATGCGCTTGAGCTTGTTTTCTGTTTTGGTTTTCTG
Source organism: Desulfomicrobium sp. (assembly GCA_964201165.1). Lineage (GTDB taxonomy): Bacteria > Desulfobacterota > Desulfovibrionia > Desulfovibrionales > Desulfomicrobiaceae > Desulfomicrobium. The sequence continues at coordinate 76 of CAXNFJ010000145.1, read as the reverse complement.
GGTGATGTCGGTCAGGGAGCAGAGCACTGCCGGCTGGTCGCAGTGCGAGACCTTTGTGCCCTGCATTTCGACGAAC
>CAXNFJ010000144.1:0-5658 GCA_964201165.1 Desulfomicrobium sp. | reverse complement strand
AGAAGCGCATAGATGCCACATGCGCCATCTGGATCGTTGAGCTTATTCATCCGGAAATAGGCTGCTTCGCTCAACAACGTCTTGTCGACGTTCCCGTTGCGCAATACTATTGTCGAGTATTCTTTCGACATTTCAAGCGATTCATTCTCGACGCAGACATTCGCGATATCAAAAATCAAACTGGACACGCGATCTTCGGATGCGATTTTGCGCGCGGCATTGATCGATTTGTTGAAAAACTCTTTCGCGTCGCCCTCTTTATTTCGCAACAAGCATAATTCACCGATTTTTATGTAATTCGTATAATCGAGCGTATTGATTTGCGCGAACTTCTTGAGCCAAAAAATCTCCCCCCGCGTCCTTTTGGTCACCGAGCACAGTTTGGCTAGGCTCGCATACGCCTGAAAGCTCAACTGCTCGTCCTGGAATCCGCGCATATAGTAACGCCCGGCCTTTCTGTATTCGCCAAGCGCCAGATGCACATCCCCGCAAAAAAGAAGCGCCTGATGCGTTTGTTCGTATTCCGATTCGATCTTCTGGCAGATCGCCAGCGCCTTGCCGTGCTCCTTCTTTTCAAGGCATTCCTTCCCCAGTTCGATGAGACGATCCAGGACGGAAGCTTCCGCAAAAAGAGACATTATACGGAACTTGAGATCATTCGGCATGAACGGCTTTATCAAAACAGCCCGGGCTCCACGCGCGTAAAGCAGACTGATCAATCCGTGGTATGCCTTATCGACGATTGCAATGGTTTTGAGTCTATCCTGATATTTTGCATACAGATCATCGAGCAAATGAAAATAGACCGCGCTATTTTCATTGTTGAAGTCCATGATAAGCAGCAGCTCTTTGTATTCTTCCAAAGAATTGAGAAAATTTTTCTGATTTTTTGGTTCCCTGAAATCATCCGTGGCAACAAGAACAAGCGGAGACAATCCAAGCTCATTGACAATGCTTGTGATGGTTTTCCGAATCCCCAATTCCCGGCATAAAATACAGATTTTTCCATTATTTCCGACAAAAGAAGCCAAAGCGGAGAGTTTCTCCTGTTCCATGATCCCCTCTAATAGTGTTTCGTTCGATGAATCATATTTTGCTTCTTTAGCCAAGAACAACTAGATATGTAACTATTTTAATATATTAAAAACGAAATCCTTCCCGTTTGACGAGTCAGACACAGAAAATGACGGATTTCAAGAAAGGAATCGAGCCACCCTCGGGCTTTTCGTGGGAGCCCAACCAACATGCTTCAGATTTCGCTCAAGTTCCTCTCGCCGGGAACTGCGTGTGAAGTGTTTCAGACCCTTTTCGCAATGATTGCGTAACGGTCTCTGCCCTTCCGACCCATCGAAAAAATTCATGAATTCGTGAATCAGGGCGAGACCCGCACTCTCTTCTTTTTTTAAAACCACTCCGCCCGCCGCCAATCACCCAAGGTCCGCGCATCAAGAGCGTCAAATCCGCTCAGGCTTCCACGGGAGTTGCAAGACCCATCTCCTTGCGTTTGCGCCACAGGGTAACCGTGGTGATTCCAAGCAGTTCAGCCGCCCGGGCCTGATTCGGCTCAATCGTCAAGACTCTTCGGATATGGGCCTCTTCCAACTCCCGCAGCGTCGGGATATGGTCCTTTCCCCCAGGCTGCGGGTTCCAGCCCGCAGCCTGCACCGAGGCGGGCAGATCGGCCAAACCGGGCTCACGGCCGAGGGCCATCAGCGCCACCCGTTCCATGACATTGCGCAGTTCGCGCACATTGCCGGGCCACGAATGCGCCAACAGCGCATGCGCAAAGGGCACGGGCAGCGCCACGACGGCCTCGCCCCCATGGCGAAGCGTGGCCGCGCGAAAAAAGCGCACCGCCAGAGCCAAAATATCCTCCGTCCGCTCACGCAGGGGCGGCACCAGACATTCAAACACGTTCAGGCGATAATACAAATCTTCGCGAAAACGCCCTTCCCGGCACAGTTGCGCCAAGTCCTTGTTGGTGGCGGCCAAAATGCGCACATCCAGGCGCAGGGGCTTGTTGTCGCCCACTCTTTCCACCACCCGGTCCTCCAAAAACCTGAGCAGCTTGGCCTGCACCGCAGGCGAAAGTTCGCCGATCTCATCCAGGAACAGAGTGCCACCGGCCGCCAGTTCGAATTTTCCGGCATGATCACGCACGGCTCCGGTAAAGGCCCCGCGCACATGCCCGAACACTTCGGATTCGAAAAGCGATTCAACCAGGGCCGTGCACGTGACCTCGACCAAAGGATGACCCGCCCGCAAGGAGCGACGATGGATGGCCCGGGCCAACTCGGTCTTGCCGGAACCGGTTTCCCCGGTCAGCAGGACCGTGGCCTCCGTGGGCGCTATGCGTTCGACAAAGGCCTGCAGATTCATGGACAACGGAGCGCTCAGTCCCTCGAACCAATCCCCGGCGGCAACACCTTCGCGCAGCCGGGCATTTTCCGTGCGCAGATCGACGACAGTCGAAACCTTGACCAGCAAGTGTTCCAGCTGATCCACCGAAAACGGCTTGGGCAAATAGTCGAAGGCCCCGGCCTTGATGGCGCTGACGGCGTTTTCAAAGGAGGCGAAGGCGGTCATGACCACGCACACGGCTTCGGGAAATCTGGCCCGGACCTCGCGCACAAGTTCCACCCCTGAGAGGCCTTCCATGCGCATGTCCGTCAGCAGCAGCTCCGCAGGGCGCACGGCCATGAGTCCCAGGGCTTCCTCCGCCGTGGTCGCGGAGTGGACCTCGCAACCCAGTGATTTGAGGCCAAGGATCAAGGTGGTCAGGATGTTGGGGTCGTCGTCGACGACCAGGACACGAAGATTAGGCGGCATGGCCGTCCTCCGGTTTCAAAGGCAGAAAAACCGTGAAGCGGGAGCCGCGCGGCTCCAACGCCGCATGAACAATCCGCCCACCGTGGGCATCGACAATGGACCGGGAAATGGCCAAACCCAGGCCAAAAAGCCCGGCCTTGGTCCCGGCTGTCCGACCATGCGAAAAAGGCTCGAACAGGCGGGCCTGCACGGACTCGGGCAATCCCGCGCCCTGATCCTCCACATCAAGGGTCACTTCCCGCTCGCCAAGCCCGAGCCGGACCCGGACCTCATCGCCACCCGAAGACACATGGAGGGCATTGGACACGAGATTGGACACCACCCAGGCGAAGCGCTCCGGATCCAGCACCACCTGCGGCAATCCCTGCGGGGCATCGACCACCAGGCGCACTCCGGTCTCCCTGGCCAGCAGCACGAAGGGCCGCAGCCAGCGATCCAGCATGCTGGCCAGATCCACCAATTCGGGACTCAGACGCAGGGCGGCCGGAGTCATGCGCGCAATGTCCAGAAACTGCTGGGACAGGGTGCGCAGCCGGGCCGCGTCCTCAAGCACGGTTTCAACCAGCAGGCGCCCTTCGGAGTCCAGATCGCCCTTGCGCCGATGGAGAAGATCGGCGGCCAGGCAGAGGGACTGCATGGGGGTCTTGAGTTCATGGGAAACCCAGTCCATCATCTCGGAACGCAGCCCTTCCCGACGTCGGATCTCCGTCACGTCGCCCAGCAGAAACACCTGCCCCACGGTCCGACCGTCCGGAGCGACCAAATCCCGGCGACGAGCCGTGAAGATGCGTTCCTCGCCGTCCTTGAACAGCAGGATGTCCCGCTTGCCCTGGAGTTCCGAGGTCAGCACCCCGCGCAAGGCCAGATAGTTGGACGCGGTCGTGGGCAGATCACGCCAGGGCATGCCCAGGGTCCGGGTCAGGTCCAAGCCCAACAGCGGCAGCATGCGCTGACTGACATGGGTCACATCCCCTCTGCCATCAAGCACCAGGATGGCGTCGTCAGCCGACTCGAGGATGACTTCCAACTTGCGCTTCTCGACGATGAGGCTGCCCACGTTCAAAGCGTCGAGCTCGCTCAGCCGCCCCCAGAGGCGTTCCAGTTCATCGAATAGAATCCTCACTTCGAGGGTCTGCGGGGACGGAAGGTGCAGCAGGGAGCCAAGCCGTGGCCGGGCCTTGAAGACCTCGGCGGCCCGGCGCAAGGGATGGGAAACCTTGCCGGCAATGGCGTCGGCCATGAGCACGGCCCACAACGTAACAAGGACAAAGAACAGCGCAGCGCCGAGCATGGTCACATCGCGTATGAGCGCGTTGCGCCCCAGCCGTCCGATCATGGCCTGTTCATTGACCTGCACCAGCGCGGTCAGGGTCAGGCGCAGCTCCTTGTAGGCGTCGTCAACTCCGTGCCCGGCAGCGGCACTGGCCTGGAATCGCTCCCAGGCCCCCTGAAGATGCTCCAGGATGAGGGGTTCCTCTGCTTCGGTGACATTGTCCTTGGCCTTGGTCAGGGCCGTCTCGAAAATTTCCCTCCACCGGTCAGGAGCATTTTCCGGATACTGCTCCGGAAAACGCAATGCGTTCATGGCGGTTTCCATGACCCGGACCCAGGAAATGGAATCGTAATTCATGCGCACCATGAGCGTGGGAATGCGCCCCGCCACAAAGACCGCCACCACCAACAGCAGCCCCAGGGCCCCAAAGACGATGACCATCCGGAAAAAATCGCGTCGGATGCGCCGTTGCAGGGTGGGCAGAACTATCATGACGCCTCCCGCGGGGTTGTGTTGACGATATGCACGTCCACGCCCACGGCTTCGTGCAGGAAATCGAGAAGGAACGAGCCGCGCAGGCGCTCGCGCAAGGGAGACAAGCGTGATTTTCCGAACACCGCATGGCGGACATTGCGCTCGCTGGCGAAATTGACCAGCACCTCCGGCACGTTGGTCCCTTCAAGCTGGATCACCTCGGCTCCGAGCAAGGCCGCCAGGCGCAGATTGTTCTGCAGCACCCGTTGCAGTCCGGCGTCGATGCGGGTCGGATTTTCACTGGGCCTGCGCACATAGACCACATAGCAGGGCGAGCCGAACTGCCCGGCGATGCGCATGCCCTTGCGAATGAGTATTTCCGCGTCCGTGGGGTCGGAGCTGACCCCGACCATGACCGCCTCGACCATGTCCCCACTGTCCTGGCGCGACAGCAGGTCGAGTTCCGCGATCTTGCGGATCTGATCGCCCGACGCCTCGCGCAGGCACATTTCGCGCAGCACCGACAGGTTCGGATAGGTGAAAAAACTGTTCAGCGCCCGCTCGGCCTGCTGCGGGGCGTAGATTTTGCCCTGCCGCAAGCGTTCGCGCAGTTCTTCCTTGGTCACATCCACATTCACAACCTGATCCGCCCGGTTGAGCACGCTTCCGGGCAGTCGCTCGCGCACCGGGATGCCGACCATGGCTTCGACCCGCTCGGCCACAGGCTCCAGATGCTGAACATTGAGCGTTGTGATGACATTGATGCCCACTTCCAGGATGGCCAGCACGTCCTTGTAGCGTTTGTCCCGGACGGAGCCATGGGCATTGGTATGGGCCAGCTCGTCCACCAATACGATCTGGGGGCGGCGGTGCAGCACGGCGTCGACATCAAGTTCGGTCAGCACCGCATCGCCCAGCGGGAATTTCCTGGGCGGCACGACTTCCAACCCCTCCATGAGGGCCATGGTCTCGGGACGACGGTGGGGTTCCACATAACCGATGACCACGTCAAAACCTTCCTGCCGCAGGCGGTGGGCTTCCTGAAGCATGGTGTAGGTCTTGCCCACCCCTGCGGCATACCC
>CAXNFJ010000143.1:0-5704 GCA_964201165.1 Desulfomicrobium sp. | reverse complement strand
TGCCCGCGACCTTGAAGTCCATGTCGCCCAAGTGGTCTTCGTCACCAAGGATGTCCGTCAGGACTAGGTATTCGTCCCCTTCCTTGATCAGTCCCATGGCGATGCCCGCGATGGGGGTCTTGATGGGTACGCCCGCGTCCATCAGGGCTAAGGTGCCGCCGCGGACCGAGGCCATGGACGAGGAGCCGTTGGATTCCATGATGTCGGACACCACACGTATGGTGAACGGAAATGCGTCCGGTGCCGGCAGAACCGGGTTCAGGGCCCGTTCGGACAGGGCGCCATGGCCGACTTCGCGGCGTCCCGGTGCGCGCAGCATGCGGGCCTCGCCCACGCTGTACGGCGGGAAGTTGTAGTGCATCAGAAAACGTCTGGACGTGTCCCCGGCCAAGGTTTCTATGCGCTGCTCGTCCCGGGTGCTGCCGAGCGTGCAGGTGCACAGGGCCTTGGTCTCGCCGCGGGTGAAGATGGCCGAGCCGTGGGTGCGGGGCAGAAAGCCCACTTCCATGGTCAGGGGGCGGACCGTGGTCAGATCGCGGCCGTCGATGCGGATCTTGTCGGTCATGATGCGCTGGCGGACGAGCTTCTTCTCCACTTTCTCCAGGATTTCACCGACGCCCTTGATGCGTTCCGGAGTCTCGGCGAAACGGACAGCCAGAGCTTCCATCAGCTCCTGACGGACCTTTTTCTTGGCGTCCCTGCGGTCCATCTTGCCGGGCACGGCCAGGGCCACCGTCAGGGGCGCGGTGGCCAGTTCGCGGATCGCTTCGACCAGTTCCGTATCTTCCTGGGGCGTTTTGACCGTGAATTTTTCCTTGCCAAGCACGGCGCGCAGTTCTTCCTGGGCATCCAGGAAAGGGCCGAGCTGGGCGTGGCCCCAGGCCACCGCCTGTGTCATGATGTCCTCGGAAAGGAACTGGGCTCCGCCCTCGACCATGACCACGGCGTCACGCGTTCCGGCCAGGACCATGTTCAGTTTGCTGGCGGCCAATTCCGAAGCGGTGGGGTTGAGCAGGAATTCGCCGTCCTTGTAGCCCACGCGGATGGCCGCGACGGGACCGGCAAAGGGGATGTCGGACATGTGCAGGGCAGTGGACGAGCCCAGCATGGCCAGGATGTCGGGGGAATATTCCTTGTCCGAGGAGATGACCGTGGCGATGACCTGGATCTCATGGGTGCATCCCTTGGGGAACAGGGGCCGGATGGGGCGGTCCATGAGCCGGGAGGTCAGGGTCTCGTGTTCGCTGGGGCGGCCCACTTCGCGGCGGAAGTAGTTGCCTGGGACGCGGCCGGCGGCGTACAACATCTCCTGATAATTGCAGGTCAGGGGAAGAAAATCCACATCCCGGTCCAGGGCCTGATGCGTGGCGGTGACCAGGACGACGGTGTCGCCCCACTGCACGGTCACGGAACCGCTGGCCTGCAGGGCCAGTTTGCCATGTTCGATGATGATCTCGGTGTCGCCCATGGGAATGGTGCGCCTGGTGGTTTGAAAAGCCATGATGTGCCTCGTGCTGGTTTGGGCGCTCCCGTGAAGAGCAGCTGGCGGCGGGTTTGGTGTTTAGGGCATGGTGCAACGCCTGTTGGACCATGCACTAAACACAAAACCGCAAGCAAAAAGGTGCTGCCGGGGGCGCGGTTCGTAAAAGGGCAGGCGGGACCGGAGTGGTCCCGCCTTAGGATGTCTACTTGCGCAGACCGAGTTTCGCGATCAGATCGCGATAGCGCTGAATTTCCGTTTTCTTCAGGTAGTTCAGAAGCTGTCTGCGTTTGCCGACGAGTCTGAGCAATCCTGTCCGAGAATGATGATCCTTCTGATGACTCTTGAAGTGATCAGACAGGTACTCGATCCGAGCGGTCAACAGGGCCACCTGTACTTCAGGGGATCCGGTATCGGTTTCGGTTTTGCCATATTCCTTGACAACTTCAGCCTTGCGTTCAGGGGTTAAGACCACAGCCATATCCTCCGGTTAACGTGTTTCTTCACCTGACCATAACCAATTGCGAACCGGAGCCTTAGGCGTGCCAGAGGCCGCGCAGGATGACCCAGGACAGGACCTGTTCCCGAGTTCTCGCCTCCACCAGGGCCAAAGGGTCCTTGGCGGGAGAGAGCATGAGGGCCCGATCACCCTCCTGGGCGGGGTAGTCCGGGAAAAGGCTCGTCGGCAACCAGGCCCCGTTGCGCACCAGCGCGGCGTGCTCGCTGCCCAGCGAGAGCTTGGGCCAGTGGGGCAGGGCCTCGGTCATGGGCAGAACCAGCTCAATGAGCCGCTCCTGCCGCGCCAGAACCTCTTCCAGGCCATGTGCCTGGGAGAGTGTGAACGGGTGGCTTGCCTCCCGCTCCAGTTCGCTGAGCACCGCTCCGCACCCAAGTCGCTTCCCCAGGCTGTGGGCCAGGGAGCGGATATAGGTTCCTGCGGAGCAGGTGACTCGAAAGCGTATCTTGGGCAGATCCATGGACAGGACCTGCACATCGAAAATTGTGATGTCCTTGACCTTGACCGGAACTTCCAGTCCGGCCCGGTGCAGGGCATACAGGGGTTTCCCCTGATGTTTGGCCGCCGAGACCGGCGGCACTTCCTGGCTCATGGTGCCAAGCCAACTCAGGATGTCGGCCCGGATCGCATCGGCGTTCAGGTGTTCCCAGGGCGCTTCGGCCAGGACCCGGCCCTGGACATCATAGGTGTCTGTTTCCTGTCCCAGGATCAGAGTGCCCCGGTAGGTCTTGCGGTCTTCGCTCAGATAGGTCGCCAGTTTGGTGCCCTGTCCGAGCAGGACTACCAATACACCCGTGGCCATGGGGTCCAGGGTGCCGGCGTGGCCGATTTTTTTTTGGCCCAGATGCCGTTTGATCTGATTCAGACAATCCGTCGAGGTCGGGCCTCCCGGTTTATGCAAAACCAGCACCCCGTCAAGCTGTTTCAATGATGGCGTGCTCAAGAGCGTTCCAATTCCTCGGTTACGGCCCGAAGCAAGGTTGCCTTGGCCTGATCCATGTCCATGTCGAGGGTTCCGCCCGCCGCGTTCCGATGTCCGCCGCCGCCAAACAGGGCAGCCACGGCCTGCACATTGGTGTTGCCCTTGGAGCGCAAGGAAAACTTGATGCCCTTGTCTTCCTCGCGCAGGCTGATGGCCACCTGTACGCCACGGATATACAGAACCGTGTTGACCAGACCTTCCGTGTCTTCGGGACCTGTCCCGGTATGATCGAAAAGGGCGCGGGAAAAGCTGATGAGGCTGATCCGATCATTGGCATGCAGGCGCGCCTGCTGAAGCACTGTGCCGCGCATCTGCAGCTGATTCAGGGTGCCGGTGGATTGCTTCTGCTCGTGAAAGGGGCCGGGAAGAAGTCCCAGACGCAGGATTTCGGCGGCCATTTCCAAAGTTTCCGGGCGGGTGTTGTTGAAACAGAAATCACCCGTGTCGGAAATAAGCGCAAGGTACACATATTCACCCAAGAGACCGGCCAATTGCACGTCCAGTCTTGCGGCCAGCATGCCGATCATTTCGCCCACGGAAGACGCCCGCTTCTCCACCCAATTCAAGGTCCCGAACATGGGGTTGCCGAGATGGTGATCGATGTTGATCACGGTCTTCGACTTCAGCCAAGGGGAGATGACGGTCCCGGCCCGGTCCGGGCCGCCGCAGTCCAGGACAATGATCGTATCGGGCTCGACTGCGGGCAGTTCGGTCAGGATTTCTCTTTTGGGGGCAAGCCAGGTGAAACGGCTTGGAATGCCTGATTCATTGAACAGGCGAACTTTCTTGCCGAGGGCGGCCAGAAGTTCGCCCATGGCCAGCATGGAGCCCAGGGCATCGCCGTCAGGGTGAACGTGAGAAACGACCAGGAAATTGTCGGATGCCTGGATATGCTCAGCTATTTGTTTCAGGGGGGGCATCGTACACCATGTCCTCGAGAAATGTGTCCCACTGGAAACGCAGGTCGGGAATGCCGCGTAGGTTCAGTTCCTTGCTCAATCTGGAGCGCAGAAAACCTTTGGCCCGGTGCAATGCCTTGGTGATTTCCGGTTCCGCGGAACGGCCCCGGATGTGGGTATACAGGACCTCGGCGATGCTGAAATCCCGGTTCAGACGCACACCGGTGATGGTGACCAGCGCCAGCGTCGGGTCCTCGACTTCAAGCACCAAAAGAGATGCCAGGACCTGCATGATCTGGTCGCCCATCTGTATGGCGCGACGTGAATTGCTTCGTTGCATAAAAAATCAGGCTCCAAATACGTCCATGTCGGCATGAACAAGTTCATCCGTGGTGGAGGCTTCCACCATGGCCAGGATTTTGGACAGCTGGCTGTGCACGTACCCCGTTTCGTTGGAGACCGTGACCACACCGAGGACCAGGGTTTGATGAGAATCCTGGGCCTCGGTTTCGGCCACGGCCACATTGAACGTGTTGCGCAGTTTCTGCTTCAGACTGTTGGCGCTTTTCCGCTTTTCCTTCAAGGAAAAAACGCCATGCAGTCTGAATTCCAGGCGCAGGGTGCCGATGATCATGGCCGCTCCCTCGCCCCGGACTTAGATGGTCCGGGCTTCCTCGACCAGTTCGAAGGCTTCGATGATGTCGCCCAGTTTGAGATCATTGAAGTTTTCCAAAGCCGCACCGCAATCGTAGCCCTTGGTCACTTCCTTGGCATCGTCCTTGAATCGTTTCAGGGAGCTGAGCTTGCCGGTGTAGATGACCACGCCATTGCGCAGCAGGCGGATATGGGCGTTGCGCTTGAGTTTTCCGTCGCTGACCATGCAACCGGCAATGTTGCCGATCTTGGGCACGCTGAAGATCTGCTGCACATCGGCCTGACCCAGGTACACTTCCTTGATATCCGGGGAGAGCATGCCGGACATGGCCGCCTTGATGTCATCCACAAGCTTGTAGATGATATCGTAGAAGCGGATGTCCACCTTCTCCTGTTCCGCCACTTCCTTGATCTTGGCCGTGGGGCGGATGTTGAACCCGATAATGATGGCGTTGGAGGCCGAGGCCAGCAGGATGTCGGATTCGGTGATGGCACCGGCGCCGCCATGGAGCAGCGCAATCTTGACTTCTTCCGTGGAGAGCTTGCGCAACGCCTCGGAAATGGCTTCCAGAGAACCCTGCACGTCGGCTTTGAGGAGCAGATTCAGGTTCTGGGCCTCTTCTCCGGCCTTGGTGGCCAGGAAGCTTTCCAGAGTGACCTTGGATTCCTTGGCCAGTTCCTTGTCGCGATGCTTGACACGGCGGTCTTCGGCGATCTTGCGGGCGACTTTCTCATCCTTGACGATGACGAATTCGTCACCCGCCTCGGGAATGCCTTCAAAACCCTGAATTTCCGTCGGGATGGCCGGTCCGGCAGTCTTGATCTGGCGGCCCTGGTCGTCGAACATGGCCCGGACCTTGCCGCTGATCATGCCGCACACAAAGGCGTCGCCCTGGGTGATCTGGCCTTCCTGAATGAGAACCGTGCCCACAGGACCGCGACCCTTGTCCAGCTTGGCTTCGACCACGTGGCCGCGACCGGGCTTGTCCGGGTTGGCCTTGAGGTCGAGAACTTCGGCCTGCAGCAGGATCAGTTCGAGCAGTTCGTCCAGGCCCTCGCGCTTTTTGGCCGAAACGTGGGCGAAAATGGTGTCTCCACCCCAGTCTTCAGGCATGAGGCCAAGGTCGGACAGTTCACGTTTGACCCGGTCCGGATCAGCCCCTTCCTTGTCC
>CAXNFJ010000142.1:0-5719 GCA_964201165.1 Desulfomicrobium sp. | reverse complement strand
CGTGGCCTTGCGCGAAGGAGCACACCACGTTTTCTCGAAACAAAAAGCGGAAGGGTTCGACGATCTGCTGGACACGCTCCGCGAGGCGCTGGAATTCGGCGAACTGACGGAGGCAGGTGGCATCGCCGCGTCCGAAATGCTCAAGCGGCTGCGCAAAAACGCAGAGTCGCTTTGAACAATCCGGACCAAAAAGCATGAACCGCCTTCCCTGATTTCGCTTTCTCTGGTAGGAATGCATGACTCGGAGAACGCCTTCACGAGCAGCCTGGCGGCGATCTCCCACGTTTTCATCGGCACGGTGTGTTGGCTCCGGCCTGTCCGGACGGACTCTTGCGCCATTCCCCCCAGGCCCATTGGGTGAAATGCCCCAAGTTCAATAGGCGCGACGTGCCCACTGGCACGCCCCTAATGCTATTTACCTGAAATACTTAAAGGCACAGTTCGCATCCGGCATGGCACGCATCCTGCCTAAGAGAACCTCAAATGAATTCATCCAGGAGGACGTATGGGACCAACCCTAGAGGTTTTGGAAAAATTTCGAAAAAAAGCGGAAATCGTCTCGGCCATTGTCTCGGAAGTGGACTCCATGGCCCAGGCCATCGCCTATACTGTTGATCTGTGCGCCCAAAAGGAAGCCTGCCAGCTGCTCATGAGCGGCTGCGAGGAGTCCCTGTCAGACAAGGGCAAGGATCTGTGCGAACTCAAGGAATGGGGCAAGATCATCGCCGCCCCCGCGCTGCAGGATGCCGATATGGCCGAACTGCTCAAGCAGGCTGGAAGCCGCCAGATCTCCGTCATCAAGGACGGGATGCGGGGGCACCTGGCCGGCATCGACATCGGATTCACCGTAGCCGACTGGGGCATCGCCGAAACCGGAACGCTGGTCCTCAACTCCTCCAGCGAGGAGTTGCGTATCGCCACCATGGTCAGTGAGATCCACGTCGCGGTGATCCCCAAGTCACGCATCCGCGCCACGGGTGAAGAGCTTGCGGACGAGCTCAAAAATTACATGCGCCAGAAACCGAGCTACCTGGCTTTTATCACCGGCGCGAGCCGCACCGCCGACATCGAACGCGTTCTGGCTCTGGGCGTGCATGGGCCCCTGGAACTGCACATCCTGATTCTGGAGGACAAATAATGCAGACGGCCAAAAATCTATCCGAATATAACGACGAACTGCGCGAAGCTCTGGAAAACACCTTCCTGCGCGGAGCCATGGACAAGTTCGCCACAGCCTACCCCGTAGGCCGGGCCAACGCCTTCCGTGAATACGACGTGGAGGCGCTGATCGAAGAGGTGGCCAAGGTCAAGGACGCCGGCATCTCCCGCCTGGACGAGCTCTACGCCGCCTTCAAGGCCAAGGCCGAAGAGAGTGGCATCCACGTGCATCTGGCCAAGGACGGCGACGAGGCCAACGAAATCGTGGCCCGCATCGCCAAGGACAACAACTGTAAAAAGATCGTCAAGTCCAAGTCCATGACTGCGGAGGAGACCCTCCTCAACCATCGCCTTGAAAAGGACAATCTGCAGGTGATCGAGACGGACCTCGGCGAATGGATCATCCAGCTGCGCCACGAAGGCCCGAGCCACATGGTCATGCCGGCCATCCACCTGTCGCGCTATCAGGTCGCCGAACTCTTCTCCCAGGTGACCCAGCAGGACCAGTCCTCGGACATCCAGCGTCTGGTCAAGGTCGCTCGTCGCGAACTTCGCCAGCACTTCGCCGAAGCGGACATGGGCATCAGCGGCGTCAACTTCGCCATCGCAGAGACCGGCACCATCGGCATCCTGACCAATGAAGGCAACGCCCGTCTGACCACGACCCTGCCCCGCGTGCACGTTGCCCTGACCGGCATCGACAAGCTCTGCGGAACGCTGGAAGACGCACTGAAGATGCTGCGCGTGATCCCCAAGAACGCCACGGGACAGGCCATCACCTCCTACGTGACCTGGATCAGCGGCGCCAACGAGTGTCAGACCGCGCCCGGCGGCAAGAAGGAGATGCACATCATCTTCCTGGACAACGGCCGCAGCGAGATGGCCAAAGACCCGCTCTTCGCCCAGGTGCTGCGCTGCGTGCGCTGCGGCGCCTGCGCCAACGTCTGCCCGGTCTACCGCATGGTCGGAGGCCACCAGATGGGCCACATCTACATCGGCGCCATCGGCCTCATCCTGACCTACTTCTTCCACGGCAAGGACAAGGCCAAGAACCTGGTCCAGAACTGCATCAACTGCCAGGCCTGCAAGCACATTTGCGCGGCCGGCATTGACCTGCCCCTCCTCATCAAGGAAATCCACGCACGCATCCTGGACGAAGACGGCCATCCGCTGCCCTCGATGCTGCTGGGCAAGCTGCTCAAAAACCGCAAGCTCTTCCACGCCTTCCTGCGCACGGCCAAGATGGCCCAGCGTCCGCTGACCGGCGGCACGCAGTACATCCGCCATCTGCCCCATATCTTCTCCAAGGATCATGGGTTCAAGGCGCTGCCGGCCATTGCCGCCAAGCCCTTCCGGGATCGTTTCGCGGCGCTGAAACCCACGGTTTCCGCGCCCAAGTACCGCATCGCCCTGTTCTCGGGCTGCGTGCAGGACTTCGTCTATCCGGAACAGCTGGAAGCGGCGGTGAAAGTTCTGGCCGCGCACAACGTGGCGGTGGACTTCCCCATGGATCAGTCCTGTTGCGGCCTGCCGCTGCAGATGATGGGCGAGAAGAAGGCCGGCGTCGACGTGGCCCAGCAGAACATCGCGGCCATGAGCGGCAACTATGATTATATCATCACCCTGTGCGCTTCCTGCGCCTCGCACCTGAAGCACAACTACCCCTTCCTGCTGGGTGAGGACAACGCGGAGGCCAAGGCCTTCGCCGCCAAGGTCATCCCCTTCTCGGCCTTCATGACCGATGTGCTGGGCGTGACCTCCGACAAGTTCAAGCAGACCCAGGAACGCGCCACGCTGCACGCCCCCTGCCACCTCTGCCGGGGCATGGGCGTGGTCGAACAGCCCAGACAGCTTCTGGCCCTGGGCGGCTATGAATACGCCCAGGCGGCCCAGGAACAGGTCTGCTGCGGCTTCGGCGGCACCTACTCGGCCAAGTTCCCCGGCATCTCCGAGCAGATCCTCAAGAACAAGCTGACCGACGCGGCCCGCACCGGCGCCGAAGTTCTGGTCACCGAGTGCCCTGGCTGCATCATGCAGCTGCGCGGCGGGGCTGAAGTGAACAAATCCGGCTTCACCGTGCGGCATATCGCCGAGGTGCTGGCCGACCACCTGAAATAACAAATGGGCCGGGATTTCCCGGCCCGAAACTTTCTCTCCTTGCGCGCCGGGAGTTCCTCACAAGGGAGCTCCCGGCTTTTTTTAAGAACATTCTTAAACTTCATGGAATTTCACCGAGAAGGTCTCGTCCCCGTTCGGGGTGAGCTCGTATGTTCCTCTGAACGCAGCCGCGAAACCCACATTCGCGGCTGCCTCCAGAGCCTTGGCCGTCACTTCGCGCGCGTCCTTTTGCGGACATTCGCGGTTCAGAAACAGCTCCAGATCCTCTCCTTTTTCCCCGAACCGCAGCAAAAAAGCGTTATGGCTGACAAAGATCAAATCCTCATAAACATAGGTGGACTCCAGACCCATGGCGGTCAGCATTTCCTTGACCAGACCCAGCGGACGAAAAGGTACGGACATTGACGCTCCTGGCGATGAAAGTGAACGGCCCAAGGACCGAATGCACTCTCTTATCCGGAACCGTGCCAAAACTCGGTTTTTAAGTGAGCGGCCACGAGAGACATAGCTATCTCACTGTATTCAATTATGATAAAGAAAGGTCATCCCCCTCAGGCTTGATTTTTCAGTGTTTGTGACGCTCGGAGGAAGCTCCATTTTTGTCAGCGCATCCCTTTGAGACACAACCGGGAAGATACAAAAAAGAAGTTTCTGAAATTCCGCGGAGACCACCCAACGCATGAAAAAGGAACAACACCAACCTTGCTTCGCGCACTAGAAGCCCCTAAAAGGATGGTCCGGTACACACGGGTCCCTGTGCACTCCAACCCCAAGAGACAATGATATTTCATCCCAGGTTAGTTCTGATCTGTACGGTGCTCCTCTTCCTGGCCGCCCCGCTCCAGGCCGGAGAGAATACCCCATACGCACTCGCCCTGAACGCCTACCGAATGGCCAACGACCGGACGCCAATCCTGGTCGTGGCGACCCTGACTCCGAGAGAGGGGTGGCACGCATATGGAAATATCCCCGGACCGACAGGATTCCCGACGACGGTGGCGGCAACGAACTTCGGGAAGCCCCTGACCGTGCTTTTTCCCCCTCCGGTCTCCAAGCCGGACCCGCTCGATCCAAGCCTGGTGGTCGACCTGTACGAGGGTCCCACGCCGTTCTTCATTCCGATCAATGCCACCACCGAACTGAATATCGCCATCACCCTGAAGGCACTCCTGTGTTCGTCGACAACCTGTCAGCCCATACGTGCAGACGAAAACCTTGTCCTTGCCGGACTTGCCGGTCTTCCCTCGGCCGAGGAGCAGTCGTGGTGGAACGTCTACCAGCGCTCGGCGCCAGGGGTTGACGATGCTCTCGATGATGCGCCGGTCGCGCCCTCCATCACTCCTTCCGGGACGACGGCCGTTGCCGCGCCTCCATTCTTCGCCCCGCGCTATTTCGCCCCGGATCTCGAGGTCAAAACCCTGTCCAAGGCCGCCCTGTTGGCCTTCGTGGCCGGATTGATCCTCAATTTCATGCCCTGCGTACTGCCCGTCATCACCCTGAAGCTGCGCTCGTTCATTCCTGTCGCGGACAGCGTGCCCAGGCATCAGCGCCAAGCCTTCCGCGCCCACAACTTTTATTTCGCCCTCGGCATGATGCTCTATTTCCTGATCCTGGCCGGAATCATAGCCGTCACGGGCATGGCCTGGGGGCAGATCTTCCAGCAACCGAGCGCCATCATCACCCTGACGGCGATAGTCTTCGCCTTGAGTTTGAGCCTCTTTGGTGTTTACGATCTGCCGCTCATCGATCTCAAGGGAAAGGCCAAGGGCGTCGCCCACCACCCTCGGCTCGAATCCTTCACCACCGGCATCCTGGCCACGATCCTGGCCACACCGTGCAGCGGCCCCTTTCTGGGCGGTGTACTGGCCTGGGCGCTGATCCAGCCGTCGGACATCATCGCCCTGGTCCTGAGCTGCATCGGTCTGGGCATGGCCTCGCCCTATCTGGCCATGGCCCTGTTTCCGGGCCTGTATCGCTTCCTGCCCAAGCCCGGCCTCTGGACCATGCACCTGGAGCGCATCCTCGGCTTCCTTTTGGCCGCGACCTGCGTCTACCTCTTCGGCCTGCTCCCGACCTCCGAATACGTAAGTATGCTCGTCCTGCTTTGGGTCATCGCCCTGGCAGCCTGGATGTGGGGACAATGGACAGACCTGAGCCAAACCCGGGTCCGCCGCTGGAGTGTACGCGGCATCGGCATTCTCCTGGTCATCCTGGCCTCGGTCCTTCTCTTCCGGCCCGCCGGTCATCCCAACCCCTGGCAGAACTTCGACATGGCCCAGTTCGAGGCCATGCGCGGACATAAAAACCTCATTCTGGATTTCACCGCGGATTGGTGCCCCAATTGCAAGTTCCTGGAAAAAACCGTGCTCACCTCGGAAAAAAGTGCCAAGCTCGCACAGCAGCATGATGCCATCCTGCTGCGCGTGGACCTGACCCGGCATGA
>CAXNFJ010000141.1:0-5729 GCA_964201165.1 Desulfomicrobium sp. | reverse complement strand
AGGCGTTATCGCCAGACGGGCCTCGATATCCCCCACCACCCGCCAATAATCCGCGCCCGGACGGTCGGTCTTGTTGATGAAGACGAGCCTCGGCAGTCCGTATTTGCGGGCCTGCCGCCACACGGTTTCGCTCTGGGACTCGATCCCGTTGACCCCGCAAAAAACGACCACGGCTCCGTCGCAGACCCGTAGCGCGCGCTCGACCTCTACGTTGAAATCCACATGGCCGGGGGTGTCGATGATGTTGATCCTGGCCCCCTGCCACTCGATGGTGGTGCAGGCCGAGGTGATGGTGATGCCCCTTTTCTGCTCCTCTTCGAGATAATCCATGGTCGCGTTGCCATCATGGACCTCGCCGATCTTGTGAATCTTGTGCGCGTAAAAGAGCAGGCGCTCGGTCAGGGTGGTCTTGCCCGCGTCGATATGGGCGATGATGCCCAAGTTGCGAGTGGTGCTGTCGTGTGCGTGTTTTTTCATAAGGAAAAATAGCTCAGGAGAAGGTGTACGAAACGTGTCGAAATGTATGGGGTGTGATGACATCCCAAACCCAGCAGCCAAGCAGGCGGTCAGCCATGACCACGGGCGCGCACCCCGCTTCGCCGCCATAGGAGATGTAGGGGCGGGACGGGACAGTGGCTTCGGCGGTGACTGCGCGGTAGGCCTGCGTGTAGTCGGAATCCGGAGTTTGAACCGCCACGCCGTAGGACGCCGGATCGGGGCGCACCATGCGCGGGCAGTCCAGCGCAAGTCCGGCCAGATCAATGCAGATTCCTTGGCCCTCGGTGCCGATCAGGTGCATGATGCTTTGCGGATCACCGGTGAAAATCTGATTGACGGACAGCAGATCGCATCCAAAGAGCAACGGTTCCGTGAGCGGACCGCTGACATGCAGGAGCATGGTGTCGACCTTGGCCACCAGGGCCTGGACCATGGCCGAAAAGACCGCCGGGAGCGGAAAGCGGCGCAGATCCACGGCAAAAAAAGCCCAGTCCAGACGCTTCCAGTCGATCGATTGCTCCACATGGCTGAAACGCCGGGTCTGCAGGACTGGTTCGCTCCCGGTCTGGGCCAGGGCGTAGGCAAAACTCACCCCGTTCTTGATCACGGATTTCTGAACCGCCGGACAGCGCTCGTAGGCTTCGCCCAGCCTTTCGTCATCAATATCCGGAACAATGCCGTTTTGGGCCAACAAATCTTCAATCACCGTGCTCTCCTTGCAAAAAAAAATGGGCAGGCCACGCATGACCTGCCCGACATTTCCATATTTCAAGGCGTTGCACAACAGTGCGCGCGCCGCGAAGTTCAGATCGCGTCCACCACCAGAGAACCCATGGCCCTGCAACCGACCTTGGTGCCCTCGCCCACATAGATGTCCCCGGTGCGGTAGCCCTGGGCCAGGACGCTCTTGACCGCCGCGTCGATGGCCGCTGCTTCCGCTTCAAGACCAAAGGCGAACCTCAGCATCATGGACACGGACAGGATGGTGGCCAGGGGATTGGCGACGTCCTGACCCGCGATATCCGGAGCCGAGCCATGGATGGGCTCGAACAGCGCAGGCCGGCCCGTGCCCATGGAGGCCGAGGGCAGCATGCCGATGGAGCCGGTGATGATGGAGGCCTCGTCGGACAGGATGTCGCCGAACAGGTTCTCGGTCACGATGACGTCGAACTGCGAAGGATCGCGGATAAGCTGCATGGCCGCGTTGTCCACGTACATGTGCGAGAGCTCGACGTCCGGATATTCGGCCGCCGTGCGGATGGCCACCTCGCGCCACAGGCGGGACACGTCCAGCACATTGGCCTTGTCCACGGAGCAGAGTTTCTTGCCGCGTTTGCGGGCGATTTCGCAGGCCACACGCACAATGCGCTCGATCTCGGACTCGGAGTAGATCATGGTGTTGAAGGCGGCGCGCTCGCCATTGATCACGGTTTTGCCGCGCGGCTCACCGCAATAGGCTCCGCCCGTCAGTTCGCGCACGACCATGATGTCAAGACCCTGACCGATGATGTCCGGGCGCAGATAGGAAGCCGCCGCCAGCTCCGGAAAAAGCACCGCCGGGCGCAGGTTGGAAAAAAGGCCCAGGGCCTTGCGGATGCCGAGCAGCCCCTTTTCGGGACGGATGGCCGGGTCAATGGTGTCCCACTTGGGACCGCCCACCGCGCCCAGCAGCACGGCGTCCGCAGCCTTGCAGGCGGCAATGGTCGCCTCGGGCAGGGGGCTGCCCACGGCGTCGATGGCCGCGCCGCCGATGAGGGCCTCCTGCGTTTCCACGCTGTGCCCGAACTTCGCAGCCACCTTCTCCAGAACCCGAACGGCCTGGGTCACTATCTCAGGGCCTATGCCGTCGCCGGGCATGAGGCAGATTTTCATGTTCATAGAAAGCTCCAACTATATGAATTGTGGAAGAATGCCTCCGGCGGGCAGGGGGCGCGCCCCCTGCACCCCATACATGGGGGTATGGATATCTGGCCAACCGGAATGAGGCATTTGAAAAACTCAGCTCGCGATCTTGCGCTTCACGTATTCCACCAAGCCTCCGCCGGAGAGCATCTCCATCATGAACGGGGCCACGGGGATGAAACCGATGGTTTCCCTCGTGGTCAGGTTCTTGATCGCGCCTGCGGCCACATCGATCTCCAGCTCGTTGCCTTCCTTGATGCGCTCGATGTCGTCGCCCAGTTCAAGCAGCAGGAGTCCCATGTTGAAGGAGTTGCGGTAGAAGATGCGGGCGTAGCTCCTGGCCAGGACCACAGGGATGCCCGCGCCCAGAATGGCCAGGGGGGCGTGTTCACGCGAAGAGCCGCAGCCGAAGTTGTCGCCCGCGACCAGGATGTCACCAGGAGCCACGCGCTTGACCCAACCGGCCTCCAAGCCTTCGAAACAGTTCTTGCCCAGCTCGGCCGTGTCCGCCGTGACCAGGAATCTGGCCGGGATGATGGCGTCCGTATCGATATTGTCGCCCACGACGTGTGTTTTGCCTTTGAATGTCATGATCTCTCTCCTTTACGCCAGCGTGGCCGGGTGCGTGATGAACCCGGTCACGGCCGTGGCTGCGGCAACCGCGGGGTTTGCCAGGTAGACTTCGGACTGCAGGCTGCCCATGCGGCCCTTGAAATTGCGGTTGGTGGTGGCCAGACAGCGTTCGCCCCCGGCCAGGATGCCCATGTGGCCGCCGAGGCACGGCCCGCAGGTCGGCGGGCTGATGATGGCTCCGGCATCAAGGAAGATGCGCAGCAGGCCTTCGTCCAGGGCCATGGAGTAGGCGCCCGGAGAAGCCGGGATGACGATGAAGCGCACGCCCTTGGCCACCTTGCGGCCCTTGATGATCCGCGCGGCCTCGCGCAGGTCGCTGATGCGCCCATTGGTGCAGGAGCCGAGCACGACCTGATCGACACGCACATCAGAGACCTCTTCCACCGGACGGACATTGTCCGGCAGGTGCGGGCAGGCGATCTGGGGCGAAAAGGACGACACGTCGAAGGTCATCTCCTTCCAGTATGCGGCGCCCGCGTCGGCGGCGATGGCCGTGTCGCCGTGGCGTCCATGGGCCTGGCAATAGGCCAGGGTCTTTTCGTCCGCCGCGAAGAGCCCGACCTTGCCGCCAGCCTCGATGGCCATGTTGGCCATGGTCATGCGCGCCTCGACGGACAGGTCGTCGATGACCTCGCCGCCGAATTCCAGGGCCTTGTACAGGGCTCCGGCCACGCCGGTCTGGGCGATGGTGAAGAGGACCAGGTCCTTGCCGCCGACATGCTCGGGCAGCCGGCCCGTGAAGTTGACGCGGATGGTCTCCGGCACCTTGAACCAGGTTTCGCCCAGGGCCATGGCCGCGGCGATGTCCGTGCTGCCGAGGCCCGTGGCGAACGCGCCGAGGCCACCGTAGGTGCAGGTGTGGCTGTCCGCGCCGACGATGATGTCGCCGGGACCGACCAGTCCGTATTCGGGCAGGATGGCGTGCTCCACGCCCACGTTTCCGCCTTCGTAGTAATGGGTGATGTCCATTTCACGGGCGAAATCGCGCACGACCTTGACCTGTTCGGCCGAGTCGATGTCCTTGTTCGGCGTGAAGTGATCACAGACCAGGGCCACGCGGTCCTTGTCGAAGACCTGTTTCACGCCCATGCCCCGCAGAGACTTGATGGCCAAGGGGGCGGTGATATCGTTGGCCAGCACCAGGGAGACGCGGCACTGGATGATCTGTCCGTCCGCGGTGATGGGCTGGTCTGTATGCCTTTGCAGTATTTTCTGGGCTAAAGTCTGGCGCATATGGTATCCTCCTCTCTTTTGGCCAAGCGGTTCAAGGCGTTCAGATAGGCCTTGGCGCTGGCCACGATGATGTCCGCGTCAGAGGCGCGGCCCACCGATGTTTTGCCGTTTTCTTCTATCTTGACGGTCACTTCGCCCTGGGCATCGGTGCCGCCGGTTATGGCGTTGACGGCATAGCGGATCAGTTTGGGGCTACGCCCCACGACCTTGCCGATGGTGTTGAAAACAGCATCGATGGGGCCGGTCCCGAAATCCGACAGTATCCGTTCTTCGCCGTCCACGTACATTTTGACGACCGCGTTGGGGATGGCCATGTTGCCGCTCAGGGCGCTCAGGTATTCCAGGCGGTATTTGTCAGGGATGCGGAAGATCTCATCGAGCACGACCGCTTCGAGGTCTTCGACGAAGATTTCCTTCTTGCGATCGG
This sequence comes from Desulfomicrobium sp., assembly GCA_964201165.1. Lineage (GTDB taxonomy): Bacteria > Desulfobacterota > Desulfovibrionia > Desulfovibrionales > Desulfomicrobiaceae > Desulfomicrobium. The sequence goes on along the minus strand of CAXNFJ010000141.1, from coordinate 1,036 downwards.
CCAGCTTCTTCATGGCGGTGAAGACAATGGCCAGCTGCTCGTCGTCGAGGCGGTAGCCCAGGTCTTTCAAGCGCTTGTCGAAGGCGGCCCGGCCCGAATGCTTGCCCAGGACCATGTCCTCTTCCTGACGGCCCACGGATTCCGGAGTCATGATCTCGTAGGTCAGACGGTTCTTGAGCACTCCGTCCTGGTGGATGCCGGACTCATGGGCAAAGGCATTGGCACCGATAATCGATTTGTAAGGGGGTATAGGCTGCCCGATGATCAAAGACAAGAGCCGAGTGGAGGGGAAAATCTGCTCCTTCTTGATGTTCGTGGTCAGCTGATAGAAATCCTTGCGCACGTCCATGGACATGACCACCTCTTCCAGAGCCGCGTTGCCCGCCCGCTCGCCGATGCCGCTCAAGGTCACCTCGGCCTGCCGCGCGCCGGCCTTCAAGGCGGCCAGGGTGTTGGCCGTGGCCAGGCCCAGATCGTTGTGGCAGTGCACGGAAAAAACCGCCTTGTGGCTGTTCGGAACGTTTTCCAGCAGATACTTGATCAGCTCGGCGAATTCCTGAGGCTGGGTGTAGCCCACCGTATCCGGGACGTTGATGGTCGTCGCGCCGGCGGCGATGACCCGCTCGAAAACCTGGGCCAGGAAGGCCCAGTCGGAACGGGAGGCATCCTCGGCCGAGAATTCCACATTGGACGTCTTGGAAACCGCGTATTTGACCGCCGCCTCGGCCATGTCCAGAACCTCATGGCGTTCCTTGCGCAGCTTGAACTTCATGTGAATGTCCGAGGTGGCCAGAAAGGTGTGGATGCGACCCTGGGAATTGCCCCGGACGGCTTCCCACGCCCGGTCGATATCCGAAGGCAAGGCCCGGCACAGACCGGCCACCTGACAGCCCTGCACGGCCAGGGCGATGTCGCGCACAGCCTCGAAGTCGCCCTGGCTGGCGGCCGGAAATCCCGCCTCAATGATGTCCACGCCGAGATGTTCGAGCTGCCGGGCCAGACGGACCTTCTCATTACGGTTCATGGTCGCGCCGGG
>CAXNFJ010000140.1:0-5742 GCA_964201165.1 Desulfomicrobium sp. | reverse complement strand
CCTTCGTACTTGGCCTGTATTTCGGCCTCTTCCAACGCATCCTCGTCAAAATGTTCCAACGCGGGCCACAGCGGTCTGAGGCGTGAAATCGACAACTCCGGCTGGCGCAGCAGCTCCTTCAGGCTGACCGCCTTTTGCGGGATCGTGCCGCCCATGGCTTCAACCATGTCCCTGGTCGCGGCATCCGGCCGGACGCGGATGGATTCAAGCCCGGTCATGATCTCGCTCAGGACCGCCTGCTTGCGGGAGAAACGCAGCCAGCGGCTGTCATCGACCAGGCCCAGAGTCCGGCCGATGGGGGTCAGGCGTTCGTCGGCGTTGTCCTCGCGCAGGAGGAGCCTGTGCTCGGCCCTGGAGGTGAACATGCGGTACGGCTCAAGAGTGCCCTTGGTGACCAGGTCGTCCACGAGCACGGCGATGTAGGCCTGGCTGCGGGTCAGGATCAGCTCCGGCTCGCCGCGCAGGGAGAGGGCCGCGTTGATGGCCGCCCATAGCCCCTGTCCCGCCGCCTCCTCGTAGCCCGAGGTGCCATTGATCTGCCCCGCCAGGTACAGGCCGCGCACGGCCTTGGTTTCAAGGGTGGGCTTCAATTGGGTCGGGGGCACGAAATCGTACTCGATGGCGTAGCCGGGGCGGATGATCTGGGCCTTTTCCAGGCCGGGAATGGAGGCGACCAGAGCTTTTTGGATGTCCAGGGGCAGGCTCGTCGGGATGCCGTTCGGGTAGACCTCGTGGCTGGTCAGGCCTTCTGGCTCCACAAAGATCTGGTGCCGGTCCTTTTCCGGGAAACGGGCGATCTTGTCTTCGATGGACGGGCAGTAGCGCGCTCCGGTACCCTTGATAACGCCGGTGAACATGGGCGAGCGGTCGAAGCCGGAGCGGATGATCTCGTGGGTCCTTTCCGTGGTGTAGGTCACGAAGCAGGGCAGTTGCCGCAGCCTGATGCCCGGCGTGTCGAAGCTGAAGGGGCGGGGCGGATTGTCGCCGTGCTGCTCTTCCATGACCGAATAGTCCACGGACGACTTGAGTAGCCGGGGCACGGTTCCGGTCTTGAGCCGTCCCAGTTCCAGGCCCAGTTCGCGCAGTCGGGGGGAGAGCCCGGCGCTCGCCGGGTCGCCGTAGCGGCCGCCGCTGAAATTCTTGAGGCCGACATGGATGAGGCCCTGCAGGAAGGTGCCCGTGGTCAGCAGCGCGGCCCGGCAGGGGATGGTTTCGCCCAGGGTGGTGACCACGCCGGTGATCCGGCCGTCGTCGACCGTGAGGGACGCGGTGGTTTCCTGGCGCACGAAGAGGTTCGGGCAGGTAAAGATGTCCTGCTGCACGACCTTGAGATATTCGGCCCGGTCGATCTGGGCCCGGCTGGAGCGCACGGCCGGCCCCTTGCGGGTGTTCAGGATGCGGAACTGGATTCCGGCCTGGTCGGCCCATTTGCCCATCATCCCGCCCAGTGCGTCGATTTCCTTGACCATGTGGCCCTTGGCCAGACCGCCGATGGCCGGATTGCAGGACAGGTGCCCGATGCGGTCGGCATTGATGGTCAAAAGCAGTGTCTGCATGCCCATGTGCGCGGCGGCCATGGCCGCTTCGCACCCGGCATGACCGGCGCCCACGACGATGATGTCAAACATTTCCGGCACGGACGGAATGGTCATTTTTTCAGAGCCTCGCTGTCAAAAAGAAGATGGGCAAAGACCCGCGCGTCGCGGATGGTGTTGTCCACGGATGAATGTTCGTTGGGCTGGTGCGCGGTGTTCAAGAGCGTGGACCAGCATGCCGCGGGCAGTCCCCTTTTGCGGAACGACGCCGCCACGGTGCCGCCGCCGATGCCGATGATCTTTGGTTCGACTCCGCGTTCCCGTTCCAGGGCGGCGGCCAGCAGCGCCACCACCTCGCAATCGCGCGGGGTGCCGGGCGCGGCCTGTTCCCGGACCACGTGCGAAAAGGTGATGCGCACGCTGCGCGTCGCCTCGACCTCGTCGCAGATCAACCGGATTTCCCTTTCGATCTCATCAAGAGAGTACGCAGGCAAGACCCGGCAATCGAGATAAAAAACGTCCTGGCCGGGAATGGTGTTCACATTGGGGACGTTGGCGTTCTTTTTTGTGGGCACGAAGGTGGACGCTGGCGGATCGAAAAGAGGGTCGTGCAGGGCAAAGACCGTGTTCAGGCGCTCCAAGGCCAGGATCAAGGCCGAGGCGCCGACCAGGGAGTTGATCCCTTCTCCCGGAGTCGAGGCATGACACTGTTTGCCGTGGACCGTGAACTTGAGCCAGAGCACGCTTTTTTCGGCGACTTCGATGGCCGCTCCGTCCTTGGTGCCGAAATCCGGGATGAGAACCAGATCATCCGGGTGGAAAACGTGCGGGTGTTCGCGCATGATGTATTCGATACCCAGGGTGTTGCCCGTTTCCTCGTCGGCGGCCAGGAGAACGCCCAGGGAGAGTTCGGTCTCGGCCTTGGCCGATTCCAGGGCGCGCAGCAGCAGGAGGGCGCTGACAAGCCCCTGGTGGTTGTCTTCTACACCCCGGCCGTAGATGAGGTCTCCGTCCTGGCGCAGGACGAAGGGGTCGCTCTGCCACAGGGACAGGTCTCCGGTCGGCACGACATCGGTGTGGGCGATGAGCCACAGGGTGCGCTGTTTTTTGCCGGGCCGGCGGATGACAAGGCTTGGGCGGTACCCACACTCGACCCGGTCATCGGGGGCTCTGATCGTTTCCACCCGTGCCCCGGAGAATTGAGCCAGATAGGTGGTCAGGTATTCCACCTTGGCCCCTTCGCCTTGCCCTGCGTTGGTCGGACCAAGGGCGGGAATGGCCACAAGCTCCGTCTGCAAGCGGAGCAGTTCGTCCCGGCTTTTTTCCAGGAGTTCAAGAGTGGTGCTGAGCATGGCTGTGTCCTTCGGGAATGTGCTGGCCGTTTCTCCAGGACTTCCGGAATTTTGGAGAAAAAAAAGGCAGGAAGATCCTGCCTTGTGAATAAAACCGTGGTGTAAGTTCTAACGGCCCTTGGCTGCTCGCTTGGATGCCTTGAGCGGGTTGACCTTGGACTTGCCCTTGGCGGGCGCGGTCTTGGTATGTGTCGAGAGGTTGCAGATGCCAAGTCTCCACTTTACGGCCGGGTGGGGATAGCTGCCGCAGTATTTGGCGCCGTCGAATTCTTTGATCCGGTCGCAGCCTACACATTTTTCCACAATCTCGTTCATTACAACGCCGTTGACCTGAACGCCTTCGTCAGTCTTGACGGCATTACTGAAATCTACTGCCATGAGGCTCCTCCATAATTTTGTCCTGAAATGCTGCCGCGCCTTTTTCCGGCGGAAACGGCGGCTTTACGCGAATCGCCGGAAACTCGTTTTCTTTTTCGAATCAATCATAAAAGTCAAGCCTTTTTTTCCTTCAGCGTATGGAGCATGCGTGTTCCATGTCCAAATCTTTACACCCACGGATATCCACATGACAACCCCTGAATTCGGCTTCCTGCTGCTGCACGGCTATGCCGGCAGACCTTTTGAAATGAGTTTTTTGGCAGAGCATCTGGGCGCATCCGGCTATCCGGTCCTGGTGCCGCACCTGGCCGGGCATGAGGGCAATGCGGATGATTTTGCCCACAGCGGCTTCGAGGACTGGCTGGACAGTGCCGAAAACGCGTTGCGGGCGATGCGGGAGCAGTGCGCGCATGTCGTGGTCGTCGGTTTTTCCCTGGGTGGCACCCTGGCTCTGGCCCTGGCGGAAAAACTTCCTGTGGCCGGGGTGGTGACCATTGCCGCGCCCGTGTTTCTCTGCCGGCTCTTTCCGTACTTCTCTCCCGACCCCAAGCTGTTATTGAGCGGGATCGTGCGGCATGTCTGCAAGCGCCTGCCCGCCTCCAAGGCAAAGCCGGAATCCAGGCGGATCGCACCGTGGGAGGGCTATGAAGGGACGCATTATGTGGACCCTCTGCATTCCTTCAAACGTGCGGCGATTCGGGTGCGGCGGGATTTGTTCCGCATCACGGCACCCCTCATGGTGCTGCATGGCGCTCGGGACCAAGCCGTTCATCCGGATAATGCCTGGGAGATTATCTCGCATGTGTCCAGTTCGCGGCGAGAAATGCATATTCTTTCCGTCCGGGAACAGGTCACCAGTGGGCATCTGCTGGTCACACACGGAGAAACCAGGGCCCCTGTGAGCGCCCTGGTTCTTGGTTTTGTGCGATCGTTGCAGGGCAGGATATTATGAAGATTTCTTGGTGTCGTCCAGGGACAGAAAAGACAATTCGTCATCATCCTTGCCCGCTTTTTTTGGGGAAGAGCCGGATCCAAAATCAAGGAGAATGTCCGTTTCTTCGGAATACGCAGGCTTTTTGGATGGTGCGGGGCTCGGGCGATTGTCATCGGCCAGGGGGGCGAGCATCTCTTCCAGTTCCGGAATGAACAGGTCCTCGCGTTTCGGGCTGGGTGGAGCCGGAGTTTTCGATGCGGCCGGGGCATCGAAGGACGCGCTGAAATCAAGTTCCACCATCTCTTCGACAGGCATTGCATCAAGAAATATTTCTTCATCCGGTTTGGGAGTCGGTGCGCTTCGCATGCGCGAGGGCGTTCTGTCCGACGTCTCGGGCTTGGATTCCGCCAAGGTGAAATCCAACTCCGGAAAAAGGGAGACATCAATGTCCGCATCGCGGGGATTCGTGGGAGAAGATTCCATGTGGGGCGTTGTCGCATAATACCCGTCGGAAGAATCACTCATGGAATCAAAAGAGTCCGATTTGGCAGCCTCCGAGACGAAGGGAGACGGCGCGGGAGCCGCCTGGGGCGCGGATGTCGCCGGGGCCAGCCAGTTGGTTCCCCTTGCGGTGATCCAGTTCAGATAGAGGGCCTTGCGGGTCTCTTCCCAGTCTGCGCCGCATTTGGGGCATGTGCTGACATGATCGAAGGAATGGAATTTACATTTTTTACAGTACATGGGGTGTCCTAAATTGGCATTGGTTTGTGTTTCCTTGTTCCTATCTATACTTAAATGCTTCTCTTATGCAAGCTGGTTGGTCATTGTTGAAAAATGAAAAAGAACCGCCATGGATTCGAGAAGCTAAATTCGAAGCGCGATTCATCACGCACGATGACGCCCGTGGCCGGCAAGTTGATGCGAAAAAATAGAAGGGGGCGGAAGATTTTCGCCTTCCGCCCCGTGTTGCATCGAGATGACTTAAAACTAAATGCGACGTTATAATTCCAAACTTTACTGAACCGCCGGTTTGATGCCGGCTGAAGTCGTACAGGTGAGTACTGTGTGACTGGAATCCACGCCTCTACAGTCTGTTTCCTGTGTTACCTTGGGAGTTTACTTCCAACGCGCCTTCCAACGAGTGAATGGTTTTTGGTTTCTAACCAACGCGCCTCTTTTCTCAATTCGGAAGATGTTTTCCCTAGGAGTGTTTACACTAACACGCCAGTGTTCAGAGGGTTTTTTCCCTGGTTACCTTACAACACGCCTCTGTAGTACAGATTTGTTTGTTGGTTTCCTTAAAAACGTCACCGTAAACTCTCAGACAAGAACCACTTCAAAAGCCGCATGCGGTAGGCTCTTGGTTTTAACTAGTACGTAGGGATAGGAAAAAGTCAAGGCCTATTTTTGGCGCATTTTGTCGGCCATGATTTTGGTCACTGCGGCAAAGATGCCGCAAATGATACCCATGAAAAACGCCTTGACCGGTTCGTAGCCGAACCAGCTTGCGATCATGCCGATGGATCCGCCGACGATGATCCCC
>CAXNFJ010000139.1:0-5750 GCA_964201165.1 Desulfomicrobium sp. | reverse complement strand
CAGGGCGAGGGCCAGCTGCGCAGGGGATGTCGCCGTGCGACGTTGCTGGGTCGCATGAGCCCGGGCATTGGTGGTGGCGATATCCACCAGCCGGCGTTCCTGGTCGCCGCGAGCCTTGGCCACGCTCGCCTTGCCGCCGCGCATGTCGGCCAGGGCCTCCTCCAGGGCGGGGTCCTGGCAGCCGAAGGCGGTCACGATCCGGGCCGGAATGAACCGCTCCGGCGTGTAATACTGCATGAGAAACGAATCCGTCAGGCTCGCCTCTTCCTCCGCAGTCTCCACCGCGGCTCCCGGGAACCAGAAGGTCTGACCGTCGATGATGCGCCCCTGGCGCACGAAGACGATGGCCAGAGCGGCGCCGTTCTCGTTGCCGTGCACGCCGATGACATCCAGGTCGCGATCATCGGAGAGCACGGCGGCCTGGCGCTCCACCGTCTCCCGCAGGGCGCGGATGCTGTCCCGCAGGCGGGCCGCGCCCTCGAAATCCAGGGCATCGGAAAGGCGCATCATCTCCGTCCGTAGCCCGGCCATCAGCTCTGCCGACTTGCCGGACAGAAAAAGCTCCACCTGCCGCACGACCTGCCGGTAGTCCTCTTCGGACACGGGCAGGCAGCATGGTCCGAGGCAGCGACCGATATGGTATTGCAGGCACGGCCTCGTGCGGTTTGAAAAGACCGTGTCCCGGCATTTGCGCAAGGGGAAAAGACGATCGATGACCCGCTTGGTTTCGCGTGCGGACAGGGCCGAGGTGAAGGGGCCGAAATAGACCGAGCCGTCCCGCAGCACCTTGCGGGTCAGGCGCAGGGCCGGAAAAGGATGATGGCGCGAGAGGCAGAACAGGACATACTGTTTGTCGTCGCGCAGAACTATGTTGTATTTGGGACGGTGCTTCTTAATGAGGCTCGCTTCGAGCAGCAGCGCCTCTTTTTCCGTGGAGGTGCACAGAAAATCGATGGCCTCGACCCTGGTCATCATGACCCGCACCTTGGGCGCGAGCCGATGCTCAGGCTGGAAATAGGAGGCCAGCCGCCGCCTGAGCTGCTTGGCCTTGCCCACATAAATGATTCTGCCCGTGGCGTTCTTCATCAGATACACGCCCGGGCAGAGGGGAAATGTCGGCAGAATTTCGCGGGAGATCATCTGCGTCGTTTGCGGGGCGGCCGCTTGCGCGGAGGGCGTCCGTGCTCTCCGCGCGGATCGCTGCGCAGGGATTGGGGGTTTTCCGCTTCCACTTCGCTGCGCAGGCTGCTCCACATTTCCGCCGGCCCCAGATCCGCTCCCGCTACGAGCAGGCCGATCTGATACAGGGCCAGGGTTTCGGGAAAACACTCATGCGCCACGAATCCGCGCTTGGAAAAACGCTTGCGCTTGTCCGGTTCGAAGCGGCTCTGATTGGCCATGATCTGGATCATGCGCGCGGACATCCATTTGGGCATGCTCACGCGCGTGCAGACGGGCAGCAGCAGATCTTCAAGCAGCGCGTTGAAGACCACCCGCTCGCCTTCGGCCGCGTGCCTGGTCGCGATGCGCTGCACCGGGGCGGAGAACAGGGCGGCGAAGACCAGCACCGGCTCGACCTTGCCCACGGTCCTGATGCGGCTGTCCATGTGCTCCAGCCAACTCCAGAGCGATGAATCCTGGCCATGGTCGTGATCGAGAAAATCCGCGATTTCGGGCAACAGATTGTGCAGGAGTCCGGTCTTGTACAGCAGGCGGAAGGCTTTTTCGCCCGAGCCATAGGCGAACAGTTTCTGCAGTTCCTCGAAGACACGGGGCGGCGAGGCTTTGAGAATCTCCTCGTGATGGCGCATGATGGCGTTGTAGGTCGCGGGCTCGATGTGAAAATCGAGCCGGGAGGCGAAACGCACGGCGCGGATCATGCGCACCGGATCTTCCCGGAAGCGGATGTTCGGGTCGCCGATGCAGCGGATGAGGCGGTTCTCAATATCGCTCAGACCACCGACATGGTCGATAATGGAGAAACGCTCGACCTCGTAGAAGAGCCCGTTGATGGTGAAATCCCGGCGCAGGGCGTCTTCCTCGGGGGTGCCGTAGCAGTTGTCGCGCAGCATGTACAAATCGTCGTCGCCGTTCTCGTCGTCCTGGTCGGGACAGCGCCGAAAAGTCGAGGTTTCGATGACGTGGTCGTCGAAACGGATATGGGCCAGCCTGAACCTGCGGCCGATCAGGAAACAGTTCTGAAAGATCTTCTTGATCTGGCTGGGCGTGGCATTGGTGCTGACATCGAAATCCTTGGGCGTGCGGCCAAGGAGCAGGTCGCGCACGCCACCGCCCACGAGATAGGCGGTAAAACCCTTGCGCACCAATCGATACATGACTTTGAGCGCATCGGGGTGGATGTTTTGGCGGGAAACGGTATGTTCGGAGCGTGAAATGGTGACTGAAGTCATAGGGCTGTGAAAAATCCTGTACTCAAAATGTTGTTGCCTGCGGTTCGAATCTCAAGCCGGAATCGGTCAGAAAACCGGAGATCAGCCTGTCCGAGATCCGGTTCGACTCGCCCTCCATAACCGCTTCAAACCATGAGCCATAAAATGGGAAAGGTCCAGAGTGGAAGAAACGGTTCACGATTTCGAAGCCGGTCAAAAGTGCAAAAAAAAGTCAAATCCGGTCGCAGGGGATATTGGCCAAATACTCTTCCAGCAGATCATCAAGGTTGGTGCCGAATTCGTGCAGTTCAAAAGTGGCGCCGCATGACCTGCAGCGCAGTCCCACGGACTGTCAGGTGCGTCGGACCTGCAGTGTCCCCTGGCATTTTTTGCAGCGCAACCGTGTCCTGAATTCTTTTTGGGTCAGCATCATACAAACGAACCCTCGATACCGAGAACGCTCTCGTGCACCTCTTTGATGATCTGCTCATAGTCGACTTCCACTGCGGGAAGGTCCGTTCCGAGCAGCCAGAAGTCCGCCGGTTTCTTGGGATGAAAATTGAAATGGGTCATCATGATCACATGCCTAGAAAGTCGCAGCAGATTGAGCAAGGAGGGATACTTGCCTCGAAACTCCGTACTTGGGGAGTTGTACTGCCCGACAATCTCGCTCATGGAATGGGGAAAATTCCAGGCTTCGAGCACGGCACGGCCAGCGGAAAAATGATCGAACTCCTCGAACGCCATGCGTTCTTCCTGAAAAAACTCGGGCAGGGGCTGATCTGCATTGTCCGTGAAAAAGTCCAGAAACCGATCCTGAAAATTGACCAGCAGAACCACGTAACCGATGTTGTGGATAAGTCCCAGGCATTCCAGATGCTCGACGGCTTCCAGTTCCAGATTGTAGGCTTCGGGTACGGTGGAGACCAGTTTTTGCATGAAGACATTGGAGGTCAGGCTTTGCTGCCAGATGCGGCGCAACAGAGCATTCACGTCCGAGGACTCATGAAAAAACGCCGCCCGCAGCACGACCTGATACACGATGCGCTTGATTTCCCGCTGTCCCAGGCGAACCAGGGAGGTCAGGATGTCGGTGGACTTGTTCACTTCGTGATACATGGGCGAATTGGCGCAGGCGATGATGTTGCCGAAGATGACCGGGTCGAGCTTGGCCTGGGCCGCGATCTGCTTGACCGTGGCATAAGGCGTGTTCAGCAGGGCGATGAGGTCCAGGCCGACCGGACTTATGCCGGGTAGATCGAAGCTGAGTGTGTCCATGTGTCCCATCTTGATTATTTGGTTGCGGGCAGTGTCCGCCACCCCAGTTGAACCGCTCCCCACAGACCGATGAGGGCCGCCTCGGCCGCGTCGTGGCCGGGTATGGTCGGCGAGGACCAGCCTTCGCGTCGCAAAATCGAGGCCATCAAGGCACGGGCCGAGGCCTTGGCCATGTCTTTGCTGACCCGTTGCCGGGGCAATAAAAAATCGGCGCGCCAGTCCTGGGCCTGGATGACCATGTAGGGCAGAGCCCGCTTGGCCGCAGCGTGCACCCAGATGCCCGCGACCCGCCCGCCCCCTTCCACTATCAGATACTCCAGCAGGGGCAATTCAAAAAGAATCCGGGCTGCGGCTTTTTTAAGCCGGGCCGTGGTTCCGAAATTATGCGAGCGGCACCACAGCAGCCGCCCTTCTCGGTCCAGGAGGGCAAGCCCGGTCCGCATTCCCGCATCGACGGCCAACAGGGCGGACATCAAAGATCCACGATCTCCACGTCGGCGGCGCGCAGGGGATGGTGCATGAACACCCCGCCGACGCGGGCAAAGCGTTCGGCTCCGTCCGTGGCCAGGAAGCACAAGCTGCGTTCTGCGGTGGTTGAACAAATGTCCCGGCACGCGAGCATGTCCTGCACGAATTCCGCCGTGGTCCGTGCCGAATCGACCAGGGTCACGCCAGGCCCGACGACGGCGCGGATGGCCTCGGCCAGGACCGGGAAATGCGTGCACCCCAGAACCAGGGTGTCAATGCCCGTCTCCTCCACCAGGGAGCCCAGGTAACGCTGCGCGACCAGTTTCGCGATCTCTCCGTCGCACCACCCTTCTTCGGCCAGAGGCACGAAGAGGGGGCACGGGCGGCCGAAAACCTGAGCATCGGGCCGAATGCGCAGTATTTCGCGCTCATAACTGCGGCCGTTGATGGTGCTCTCCGTGCCGATGACCCCGATGCGGCCGTTCCTGCTTGCAGTGCAGGCGGCCTCGGCGCCGGGTCGGATCACGCCGATGACAGGCAGCCCCGGATACGCTTCCTGCAATGCCTCCAGGGACACGGCCGTGGCCGTGTTGCACGCGATGACGAGCAGCTTGATGCCCCGCTCCTGAAGAAGCGTCGTGGTCTGCAACGCGTAGCGGGTCACGGATTTGGCGCTTTTCGTGCCATAAGGGAGCCGGGCCGTGTCGCCCAGGTAGACGAAGCTCTCCCGCGGCAGGGCCTCGGTCAGGGCTTTGAGGACGGTCAGGCCGCCGATGCCGGAATCAAAAACACCGATGGGCAAGGTACAATCGGAATCGTGCATATCAGTCAAACGCCGCTGGCCGGAGGGGATCGCGCAGATGGGCGCGGATCTCGTCCAGATGTCGCTGGTTGGTGCGTTGCTCGGACAGGGGCGGCAGGCTGTCGAAATCAAAAAAATCGACGGCCGATGTTTCCATGCTGGCCCTCGCCTCTCCACTTATGAGGTCACATAAAAAAATCAGTTTCACGGCATGAAAGAACATGCTGGCTTTCTGCCCGCGATTGGCGTCGAACGCTCCGATGAGCGTGGTGGCCCGGACCACGAATCCGCTCTCTTCCAGGGTTTCCCGTTCGGCCGTCTGGGACGGCTTGTCGCCCACATCGGCCCATCCGCCGGGCATGGACCACTTGCCGTCTGCCATTTCACGCACCAGCAGGATGCGCCCGTCATGGACCACGGCGGCCCGCACGTCCACCTTGGGCGTGGCATACCCCGGCTCCAGCGAAAAGGCACGCCGGATTGCCTGGGGTTCAAGCTGGGAATGCTCGGCCAGGATCTCGGCCGCTATTTCCGAAAGACGGGCAAAACTCAGGCGCTCATAATGGCTTTTCGTGAAAGCCAGGCCGGTCTGGGCCAGGGACTGAATCTCCCGGGCCCAGTCCAACCATCGTGGCGTGGGGTCATCCGCCATGGAATCAGGCCGAGGCCAGATATCTGGTGATGGCGTCGACGATGGTGTGCCAGGTGCGCAGCCGTTTTGCATCGTCGGTTTCCAGGAGCGTGACCCGGAATCCCTTGCGATTGCAGCAGAAACCCGTCAGCGGAACCACGCAGATGCCGGTCGCGCCAAG
>CAXNFJ010000138.1:0-5767 GCA_964201165.1 Desulfomicrobium sp. | reverse complement strand
CCGAACCAGGCCATCACCCAGGAACCGGGCCAAGCCCCGCTCCTTGACCTCGGACGCTGCCTGTTCTGCGGAACCTGCGTGGAAAGCTGCCCCCACGGAGCCATCACCAGGACAAACGATCACCGCATGGCGGTGCGTCGTCGCGGGGACCTGATCCTGGGCAGACCCGGCGAGGAAGAGCTGCGCCTGGCCGCTGCCCTGGACAAGAAAATGAAAAGCCTGCTGGGCCGCTCCCTGCGCCTGCGGCAGGTCAGCGCCGGCGGATGCGGCGCCTGCGAGGCGGACATCAACGTGCTCGGGACCATCGGTTGGGATCTGGGCCGCTTCGGCATCCAGTACGTGGCCTCGCCCCGCCATGCCGACGGCGTGCTCATCACCGGACCCGTGACCAAAGGGATGGAGCTGGCCCTACAGAAAACCTGGGAGGCAGTGCCCGAGCCGCGCATCGCCATCGCGCTCGGCGCCTGCGCCATCAGCGGCGGGCCCTTTGTCGGCCACGCCCAGCACAACGGCGGAGCGGACCCCATCATCCCCATCGACCTCTACATCCCCGGCTGCCCGCCGCACCCCCTGACCATCCTGGATGGATTCCTGCGGCTGCTGGACCGTCTGCCCAAACACAACCTGTAAGGCCCGCTTCCAGAAAACCGCCCGCCACACGACGCAAAAAAGGGCCGGAATCGCTTCCGGCCCTTTTATCATTCTGGGATATGAACGGCTTAGTACATGCCGCCCATGCCGCCCATGCCACCGCCGGGCATGGCCGGGGCAGACTCTTCCTTGGGCTTCTCGGCGATGGCGCATTCGGTGGTCAGGAGCAGGGACGCCACGGAAGCGGCGTTCTGCAGAGCGATGCGGGTCACCTTCTTGGGATCGATGACGCCGGACTTGAGCAGGTCTTCGTATTCGCCGGTGGCGGCGTTGTAACCGAAGTCTTCCTTGCCGTGACGGACCTTGTCGATGACCACGGCGCCTTCAACACCTGCGTTGCCGCAGATCTGACGGATGGGCTCTTCGATGGCGCGACGGACAACCTGCACGCCGGCAGCTTCGTCGTCATCGGCGGGCTTGACGGAATCCAGGGCGGACTGGCAGCGCACCAGGGCGACGCCGCCGCCGGGAACGATGCCTTCTTCAACGGCAGCGCGGGTGGCGTTCAGGGCATCTTCCACACGGGCCTTCTTTTCCTTCATCTCGGTCTCGGTGGCTGCGCCAACGTTGATGACGGCAACGCCGCCAACGATCTTGGCCAGACGTTCCTGCAGCTTCTCGCGATCGTAATCGGAGGAGGTTTCATCGATTTCGTTGCGGATCTGCTTCACGCGAGCCTTGATGGCCTCGGCTTCGCCGGCGCCGTCAACGATGGTGGTGTTTTCCTTGTCGATGACAATACGCTTGGCGGAACCAAGCTGATTCAGCACGATGCTCTCGAGCTTCACGCCCAGATCATCGGAAACAACTTCGCCGCCGGTCAAAATGGCGATATCCTGCAACATGGCCTTGCGACGCTCACCAAAGCCGGGAGCCTTGACGGCCACGACCTGCAGGGTGCCACGCAGCTTGTTGACAACCAGGGTAGCCAGGGCTTCGCCTTCGATGTCCTCGGCGATGATGACCAGGGGCTTGCCCATCTTGGCGGCCTGCTCCAGAACGGGAAGCAGTTCCTTCATGTTGGAAATCTTCTTTTCGTTGATCAGGATGAGCGGGGCGTCCATTTCGCAAACCATCTTGTCCGGATTGGTCACGAAGTAGGGGGACAGGTAACCGCGATCAAACTGCATGCCTTCAACGACATCCAGAGTGGTTTCGAGACCCTTGGCTTCCTCAACGGTGATGACGCCTTCCTTGCCGACCTTGCCCATGGCTTCGGCAATGATGTTGCCGATGGTGGAGTCGTTGTTGGCGGAAATGGTGCCGACCTGGGCAATTTCCTTCTGGTCGCGGGTGGGCTTGGCCAGCTTGTCCAGGCTTGCGATGACGGCCTCGACAGCCTTGTCGATGCCGCGCTTGATGGACATGGGGTTACGACCGGCGGCAACCAGCTTGATGCCTTCGGTGAAGATGGCCTGGGCCAGGATGGTGGCGGTGGTGGTTCCGTCGCCGGCGATGTCGGAAGTCTTGGAAGCGACTTCCTTGACCATCTGAGCGCCCATGTTCTCGAACCTGTCTTCCAGTTCGATCTCCTTGGCAACGGTCACGCCGTCCTTGGTGATGATCGGGGAACCGAAGGATTTTTCGATAACGACGTTGCGGCCCTTGGGTCCGAGGGTGACCTTGACGGCATTGGCCAGGGTATCAACACCAATCTTCAGTTTTTCACGGGCCTTGGCATCAAACTTGATAATTTTAGCAGCCATGTGTGCGTCTCCTTAAATCTAAAAATTAAGCTTCGATTACAGCGAGGATATCGTCTTCACGCATGATGAGCAGTTCGTCACCATCGATCTTGACTTCGGTACCGGCGTACTTGTTGAAAATCACCTTGTCGCCAGCCTTGACGCCCATGGGGATCTGCTTTCCGTCATCGGCGATCTTTCCGGGACCGGCGGCGACAACTTCACCCTTGATGGGCTTTTCCTTTGCGGAATCGGGAATGATGATTCCGCCCTTGGTTACCTGCTCCTCTTCGAGACGCTTGACCAGAATACGGTCGTGCAGTGGTCTGAGTTTCATGTTTTCCTCCAAGATGTTTAAGAATTTCTTCCATATAGGTATTTTTTTTGGCGCTCTTCAAGACGGAGTGCCAAAATGCGGCGCTGAAAAAAAAAGCAGTCCGCGTAAGCCAGAGGCCCAAATAATCCCTGCCCCAGTTAAGTCAAGGGACGACGGCAAAAAAAAATCATGTCGCAACAAACCGCGTGGCTTGTGATTCACGTCAAGGCAGGCTATTCATTTCGCCTCGAAACCGCAAGCCCAGCCGCTTTGACGGCCGGCCGCAAGACCACGACAAGGACATCTTCATGCTCGACATCAAATTTCTTCGTACCAATGCCGATGAGGTCAAAAACGGCCTGCGCAAGCGCCGCAGCAAGCTCGACCTGGAACAATTCCTGGTCATTGACCAGAAACGGCGCGACCTGCTGCTGGAAACCGAGGACTTGAAGGCCCGCCGCAACCAGTCCTCGGGCGAGATCAGCCGGATGAAAAAGACCGGGGAGAACGCGGATTCGCTCCTGGCCGAACTGGCCACCATGTCCACCCGCATCAAGGCCCTGGACGAGGAGCTGAAAAATATCGACCAGCAGACCTCGGACTGGATCATGTCCATCCCCAATGTTCCGCACCCTTCCGTTCCGGACGGCGTGGACGAAACGGACAATCTGGAAGTCCGCACTTGGGGCGTGAAGCCCGAGATGACTTTTTCTCCCAAAGAGCACTGGGAGCTGGGCACCGCCTTGGGCGGGCTTGATTTCGAGACGGCGGCCAAGATCACAGGCAGCCGCTTTGTCATCCTGAAAGGGTGGGCCGCCAAGATGGAGCGGGCGCTGATCAGCTTCATGCTCGATGTGCAGACCATGGAAAACGGCTACGACGAAGTCATGCCGCCGGTCATCGTCAACCGCGAGAGCCTGATGGGCACGGGCCAACTCCCGAAATTCGAGGAGGACCTCTTTCACCTCGAAAACACCAACTACTATCTCATACCCACGGCCGAAGTCCCGGTGACCAACATCTACCGCGACACGACCCTGACTGAAGTCCAGCTGCCCATCGCCCACTGCGCCTACACGGCCTGTTTTCGCTCCGAGGCGGGCTCCTACGGCAAGGACACCAAGGGCATGATCCGCCAGCATCAGTTCGACAAGGTGGAGTTGGTTCGTTTCGTCCATCCCGATTCATCCTATGACGAACTGGAAAAGCTTCTCGGTCATGCCGAAAGCATCCTGCGCAAGCTGGGACTGCCATATCGCGTGGTCACGCTGTGCGCCGGCGATCTGGGTTTCTCCTCGGCCAAGACCTACGACATCGAAGTCTGGTTGCCCGGCCAGGGCAAGTACCGGGAGATCTCGTCCTGTTCCAATTTCGAGGATTTCCAGGCCCGCCGGGCCGCAATCCGTTTCAAGCCGGCAGCCGGCAAAAAGAGCCAGCTGGTCCACACGCTCAATGGTTCGGGCCTGGCCGTGGGCCGGACCATGGTTGCAATTCTTGAAAATTACCAGCAAGAGGACGGGTCCGTCGTCGTGCCCGAAGTGTTGCGTCCGTACATGAACGGACTGGATCGTATCGAGTTGAAAAAAGGATAAGTTTCCGGCTTGACAAGTAGGTGCCCCCCCTATAGAAGCGTCTTCTCTTTACGGGCCGTTAACTCAGACGGTAGAGTATCTGCCTTTTAAGCAGAGAGTCGAAGGTTCGATCCCTTCACGGCCCACCAATTTGCGTCCCCATCGTCTAGTGGCCTAGGACGGCGGCCTCTCACGCCGCTAACAGGGGTTCAAACCCCCTTGGGGACGCCACTTTTTTATATTGACGCACACCATGCGTCCCCATCGTCTAGCTCGGTCCAGGACACCGGCCTTTCACGCCGATAACAGGGGTTCAAATCCCCTTGGGGACGCCAAAGAAAATCAAGGCCTTACATCGCTGATGTAAGGCCTTTTTCTTTTGTCCACGCTTTGGCGCCTCCTTTTCCTGCCCTGAACGTGTTGAACAACTCCCTGCTCAAATCCTCTCGCCCCGCCCCCGCTAAAATTCAACCGGACGGTGGCGAGCAGTGCACTGCATGGTCCGCGATCCTATGATTGTTCGCCGAAACACGACCATCCTGAGAGCAAATGCCCCTCGGTGACGGCCAGTCCGCCGACCCGCCGCCTCTGGCCTGTCTGATTCCGATGCGCCTCGAACCGCTATGCCAGCCCGGCAAACGCCTTCTTCCGTCCATCGCCGCGAAGGTCACCCTGACCTTGAAGTCCACTGAATGCTCCCGCTTGACCCTCTTCGTCATGCTGCGCCCCTGGTCAATTCCGCTTGAAGGTGCCGGAACACGCAGTGTTCCAGCTCAAGTCCGGCGCGCATGTCCACGGCCCCTCCACCTTTAGGCCGAATCTCCTTCGGTCTGGGCACCGATAAATTTCCAACTCAGAACAACTGGCTTGCAGGGGTGGATACGCATGAGCCCCCGCAAACGCTGCTTTTTCGAGCATGAAATTACTAGTCGATAACAGAACCTATGTACGTAGAAAACGAACATAATGTAACTCAAAATTGGGCATAGAGCCCCATTAACACCTACGTATTTGCATATATAAGTGTGCCACCAAGTGAATGAATTAGTAATCAATTTACGCAAGACAATATGTACAAATGACTGCGCACAATGATTGTGCTATTCTTGAATTTTCAATTTTTAACCATAACCAATACTGTATTAGCAATAACATCTTGCCTCTTTATATTCATTCATGTTTATGACTTTAAAATATTGACATTATACTTTTTTAAATTCGTTCCAAACGTTGGCAGGTTCCCGTAAACGGGCATGTAACATGTAATTTTAAAACAAAGCAGGTTGTATGCGCAACACTTCGAATGCACACAAATTTTATCTCATGTTCTCCGTCGTGCTCTTGACAGCACTGGCACTGGCGGTCTGGCTCAGCCTTGACTTCGTCACGTCGCTCTTCAAGACCTCGGTGCCACTCATCTCCGCCATTATCGCCGTCATCTGGGGCAGTATTTGTCTGGCCATGTGGTACATCATTTCAGCCTACCGAGACATCTCGGTGTTCGACCACTTCACCGAGTGGTGCAAAACTCCCGAGGCCGAGGG
>CAXNFJ010000137.1:0-5773 GCA_964201165.1 Desulfomicrobium sp. | reverse complement strand
GCGCGCAGAGCGAGGCGCTGCTCTGTTTTTCCCGAACCAGCCCACATCATCAGAGTACTTGCTTGATCCTGACTCAACTCAACCCGGACTCGTGCAGCCATAATCACCTCCTTGAATGGGAGGCTTTATTATCTATTTATTTCAAGGACACAACACTAGGCCTCGCACAACCCGGCTTCGCTGCGGAACCACACGGGCAAGCCATCACGCTGGTGAGCGAGGAAATGAAGCCCTTTTCGTTTATGCAGGACGGGGCCGTACGCGGGTTTGCGGCGGAAATCATCTCGGCGGCCCTGGATGGGGCCGGTCTTGAGCATTCCATGGAGATCCTGCCCTGGACGCGCGCTTATGACCGGGCCTTGAAGGACAAGGGTGTGTTCATTTTTTCCATGGTCAGGACACCCGAACGGGAGAACAAGTTTGTCTGGGTCCATCCCCTGGCCCCGGCCCGGATCTGCCTGTTTCGGCTCGCGTCGCGTGAAGATCTCGCCACTGTGGGCAGACAAGGCTTTTCCGGCTGGGAGGGTAGCGGCCATACGCGGATATTTCACCGTCGAGATCCTGACCCGGTGGGGAGTGCCCGCGTCAAGGATCACCCTCTTCGCGGACCACAGGAAGGAGGCGTTGTTTGAGCACATGGAACTCGGTCGGTCCGACTTTTTTCTTGGAGACCCGCTTATTTTCGCCATGGATGTCGAGGAGACCGCAAAGAGAGGGCTGTTCGTCCCGCATGGGGAACACATCCGCGTCAGCGACTATTACCTCGCGGCCAACCCCGGAACCGACCCGGAGGTCATCGTGCGGGTGCGGGCTGCCATGTCCCGTTTTTTTGACACGGGAGAGGCGGACGTCATCCGTCATCGCTACTTGAAAAACATCTCCCCGTGATCATGTCAGCGGATGGGAAACCCCTGCGTGCGGCTCTTATTCTCGCCTCTGCTGACGACGCAGTTCCTGTCCGGTGGAATCCGGGCTCCGTCATGTCCCGCAGAAGGTCTTGTAGGCCTGCGCGGAGGGTGCCGGAGGCATGCGATAGGCGGCATGTTCGGGCACGTCCTCGTAGGGTCTGGACAGGGCCTTGAGCAGCCGTTCCATGACCGTGAAATCCTGCCGCATCGCGGCTTCCAGCGCCTCTTCCACCCGATGGTTGCGCGGAATGACCGCCGGGTTGTGGGCACGCATGAGCGCGCGTGACGCCGCCATGTCCTCTCCTTGCCTTCCCAGCCTGGCCTGCCAGCGCCCGCGCCACTGCGTGAACGCCGGATCACGGAAGAACGGGGCGTCGGGAAGAGTTTCCAGCGCCAGGTCGCGCAGGGTGCTTGTGTAATCCACCCGACTCTCCCGCATGCACTGCAGGATCTCCCGCATCAGTGCGGCGTCATCGTCCTCCGCCGTGAAAAGTCCCAGCTTCGTCCGCGCGCCCGACAGCCAGAAGCGCCGGAATACATCCGGAAACGAGGCGATGGCTTCCTGGGCCAGTTCAAGCGCTTTTTCCTCGTTTTCATGGATCAGGGGCAGCAACGTTTCGGCCAGGCGGGTCAGATTCCATTGCGCGATGGAGGGCTGATTGCCATAGGCATAGCGGCCTTCATGATCAATGGAGCTGAACACCGTGGCCGGATCGTAGGCATCCATGAACGCGCAGGGGCCGTAATCGATGCTTTCGCCGCTTAGGGCCATGTTGTCGGTGTTCATCACGCCATGGATGAATCCCACATGCAGCCACTCGGCCATCAGCAACGCCTGGCGCTCAAGCACCGCTTGAAAGAGCGCGAGGTATGGATTTCCCGCCTCGATCAGTTCCGGGTAATGGCGCCGGAGTGTGTAGTCGGCCAGGGTCCGGAGGTCTTCGTCCTTTCCTCGCGCGGCGAGATATTCGTACGTGCCCACGCGGATATGGCTGGCCGCCACGCGGGTCAGGATCGCGCCGGGAAGCGTGGTTTCGCGGTACACGGGTTCGCCGGTCAGGACCACCGCGAGGCTGCGTGTCGTCGGGATGCCCAGCCCGTACATCGCTTCGCTGACGATGTATTCCCGCAGCATGGGCCCCAGTGCCGCGCGCCCGTCGCCACGGCGGGAAAAGGGCGTCTGGCCGGAGCCCTTGAGCTGGATGTCAAAGCGTGCCCCTCCCGGCGTGATATGCTCGCCGAGGAGAATGGCGCGGCCATCGCCGAGCATGGTGAAATGCCCGAACTGATGGCCTGCGTATGCCTGGGCGATGGGTTGCGCGCCTTCGGGGATCAGATTGCCCGCAAAAATCGTAGCGCCCTCATCCCCGTCCAGTGCATTCGTATTCAAGCCCAGAGAGTCCGACAGCTCGCGGTTGAAGGCCACCATGCGCGGCGCGGGCACCGGAATGGGGTTCAGGCGTGCGTACAGGGACTCGGGCAGTCGGATATAGCTGTTGTCAAAATTCCAGCCCGGGCTGGTGGGGGGCGTGCTGACGTGGAATGGCATGGGTCTCCAGAAAATTATGAGTGTTGCACGGCTTGCGCACAGAGGAATCGGAGCGTCACGGACATGCCGCATCCGTATCTTCGCGCGGGCGTTCGATTCGGGCTGTCTCAATTTCCGCCCCAAAGACTGATCAAGTCTGGAAACACGCGGTGCGGATCCGCTGCTCGTCATTCCAATTTCTCATTGTTGGCATTGGTTGCCCTTTGTCAATGGAGACGGTGCCCGCGATTCAAGGCCAAGGTCCAGCCGCTGACAACAGCAACATTGGTTCGGGATTGTGCTTTTGCGCAAAGTCTGACAGGTAAAAAATGGATTTTGATTTTTTTGAGTGGGCGGACCGTGAAATCAAGGAGGCGGCAATGCATGTGAAAGCGAGCGAACTCTTGGGGAGAATCAGGGAAATGTATCCGGAGGTTGAGAAGAACGGCATACAGACATCGTGTCATTACGACGAGAAGACCGAAGCCTGGATGGTCGAATTCACGTACGGGGAACACTCTCTGGAAACCCATCTGGACACGAAGGACGTCGAGGACTGTCTGGCCGGGAGAAAATGCATGCACATGGGCGTTCAAGTCGGACGATTCGTGGAAAGCTATTGTCTCAGGGACAACGTCTGCCCGACCGACATCAAAAAATAAAGCAGATCAAACCTTCGCACCGTGCTTGAAGTTCCGTCGAGATGGCCCGTGGCTTGGGTATGACCGCAGGCCTTATGGCTTGCGGTCCAGAATATCAGCAATGGCCCGCATGAATTGTTTGATCTCGACGGGTTTGGAAACGTACGCATTCATCCCTGTTTCCAAACATCTCTCCTTGTCTCCGCCCATGGCGTAGGCGGTCATGGCGATGATGGGGATGGCTTTCATGTCCTCCCCGGCTTTTCCGCTCCGGATGGCCCGGGTCGCTTCAATTCCGTCCATGATCGGCATTTGCACGTCCATGAGCACCAGATCGAAACCGCCCTGCCGCAGGGCCTCCAGAGCGTGCATCCCATCCTCGACATGCTTCACCGTTGCCCCGAATTTGCGCAGGAGCCTGATCCCCATGATCCCGCTGACATGGTCGTCCTCGGCCAGGAGCACATTCAGGCCCTCCAGTGCGGGAGATGCATAACTCTCAAGGGCAGGGATGTGATCCCCGATGTGTTTTTCAAGATCGAAAGTTACGCTGAAAAAGATTGTCGTGCCCACGCCGGGTTCGCTGACCACGGAAATATTGCCGCGCATGAGCGCGACCAGACGTTTGCAGATGGACAGACCAAGTCCGGCACCCTGGTAGCTGCGCGTATATCCCTCATTGACCTGGGAAAAGGGCTTGAACAATTTTGCCAGCTTGTCGTCAGGAATTCCGATGCCGGTATCGGCGACGGAGAAGAGCACCCTGCATTGGCGTTCCCGCAGAATCGGGAGGAGGGTGGTTTCCACGGTGACACTGCCGGCATGGGTGAACTTGAGGGCATTGCCGACCATGTTGCTCAGCACCTGTTGCAGTCGCGCCGCATCGCCGAGCAACTTTGGCGGAATGGAGGGAGCCAGGTCGAACCTGAGCTCAATCCCCTGCTCCTTGGCGATGGGGGAGAAGAGGTCTTTGGTCTGGCGCAGTATCTCGGTCAGATCCAGGGATGAACTTTGAATGCACAGCATCCCCGCCTCGATGCGCGAGAGGTCCAGGATGTCGGTCAGCAGGCGGACCAATCGCCTGCAGGACTGGATGCCCGTTGCCGCGTAATCTTCCTGCTCGACGTTCAGACCCGTAAGTTGCAGGAGTTGGAGCATGCCCATGATCCCGTTCAAGGGGGTGCGGATTTCATGGCTCATGTTGGCCAGGAATTCGGATTTGGCCTGGTTGGCCGCATCGGCTTCCTTTTTGGCGTGGATCAGGGCCTCCTCGATCATTTTGCGCTCGGTGATGTCTTCGAGGGTGGCGATGACTCCCGTTGGGGTCTGCTCTGACGAGATGGGGTTGAAGACCACGCGCAGGAACCTCGTCATGCCACCGGTGACGGATGTGTATTCATCCTCGAAGACGGCCGCCTCGCCGGCCATGGCTTTTTTGATCGTTTCGCGCATGATTGGGCTGCTTTGGCGCGCGGTGTTGAATCCGATCAGCTTGTCGCGCGAAGAGCCCATGAGTCGCACGAAAGGTTCATTGCAGTCGACGATGGTGCCCTCGTTGTCGAACAGAATCATCCCCAGGGGCGAGTTCTGGAATATTATCCTGTGGCGGTATTCGCTGATGCGCAGCGCTTCTTCGATCCGCTTGTGTTCCGTGGCGTCACGTGCAGACCCCACCGTGCCGATCATGGTCCCGTTTTCATCGATGAACGGTGATTTGTGCACGTCGAGAAAGAGAAATTTTCCCTGGATGTTGCCATGCTCTTCAAACTGCTGCGGGCATCCGGCATCCATGGTGATCTGGTCTGTGTCGCGACAAATTTCGCCGAAAGTATGCCATGAAGGGTCTTCGGGATAACGGTCGCGTTCCCGCTCCGCAAAGAAGAGGTCGGTTTTTCCGATCGGTTCCCCGGTATCCGTGGCGTTCAGCAAATTCCGGCAGACGGCCTTGTTGGCAAAGAGATAGCGTTTTTCCAGATCCTTCGCCCAGATCATGTCCTGAACGTTGTCGCAGATCAGGCGGAGCATCTGAGAGAGACCGCGGTATCGTTCCTCGCTTTCCCGGAGCGCGTCTTCGGCCTTTTTTCTGTTCACGATGGTCTGCACGCTGTTCAGGAAGGCGGTGATCTGATCCACATCGTCCTGGACATAATCTTTCGGTCGGTTGGCTACAGCCGCCACGGCCGTGATTTTGTCGTGGGAGAAAAAGGGCACGACAAGGAGGTTGGTCAGGGGCACATGCCCTTGCGGCAAGCCTTTCTTGGCGGGGTGGGTGAGCGTGTAATCATTGAGAATGAGTGGCGCCCGCGTATGAATGGCCTCCGCCCAGACTCCGGCTCCGGCCAAGGGGTAGATTTGGGGTTTGTCCACCATGGAACAACCCTGCATCGCCTCGCTCGACCAGGAGTAAATGGTCATGGCGGATTCGGCCTCGTCGACGAAGCCGTAGAAACCAAGCTCACTCTCCATCATACGGGTGAGGGACGCGGAGATGTGCTGGGATATTTGTTTGAAATTCGCATCGGCCAGGGATGCAAGGCTCAAGAGGGCTTCCAGTTTGGAGTTTGTCGATGCGATGGTTTCTTCCGCCAGCTTGCGCGCGGTGATCTCCTGCAAGACTCCCACAACACCGGCGACAGCCCCTTCCTTGTAATTGGGGCGGCTGGAGGTGCGCACCCAGACGGGCGTGCCGGGTGTCA
>CAXNFJ010000136.1:0-5791 GCA_964201165.1 Desulfomicrobium sp. | reverse complement strand
GTGTATGGCGGGGAATCGGAGCACGGAAATGCGGGACTGGACACCCTGCCCGACCCGGGGTTGTTGCGCGACATATTGCTGCGGGTGCGCGGAGATTGCGTGCTGGTGGTGGAGATCTTCCGTCTGGACGAGCTTGCGCGTTCCTTGGCCCTGCTCAAATCCTGGCTTCTTCAGTGGGGCATGAAGCATGATTGATCTGGTGCTGGGCGGCAACAAATCCGGCAAATCCGATTACGGTCTGGACCTGCTGTGTCGGGGTCCACGGCCCTGGACTTTGGTGGCCACGGGAAAATCCCGGGATCTGGCCTTTCGGGAGCAGATCCGCGCACACCGGCAGTGCAGGGACGCCGCAATCGAGGTCCGGGAAGTGGACACGGACCTGGCCGGGGCGCTCCGGGGCCTTGAGGCTCGGGGGGGCGGCGTGCTGGTGGACAGCCTCGATTTCTGGATGTTTGCGGTCATGAATCTTGGGGGCCGCGCGACGCGCAGAAGAGCGCAGGAAGAGCTGCTGGAGGAACTCGGGGCCTGGCAGGGGGGGAACCTGATCCTGGTCTCCACGGAAATGGGACTTGGGCCTTTGGCGTTTGATGGGGAAATTCGGGCATTTGCCCGAGATCTGGGACAGCTCAACCGTGAAATTGCCAGGGTCAGTACAAGTGTGTATCTGATCGTTGCCGGTTTGGCCCAAAAACTCAAGTGAGAAGGTCATGGCTTATTTTCGAAAGCTGGATCCGAAGCTAAGCAAGCTTCAAGAATTGCTGAATAAAAATGAGCGGTGGCTGATTCTCATCAACGCCGATCCCGATGCCTTGGCCTCGGCCCTGGCCCTGAAGCGTATCTTGGCGGGACGCGTCGAGCAGGTCGGCATCGCCCACGTCAACGAAATCACCCGGCCCGACAACCTGGCCATGATCCGTCTGCTGCGCATCGCAACCAAGAAACTGACCCCGCTTCTGGCCGCGCAATATGACCGTTTTGCCCTGGTCGATTCCCAGCCTCATCATCATCCCGATTTCGCGGGCATCCATTTTTCCGTGGTCATCGATCACCACCCCAAGGTGGCGGGCACGCCCGTGGACGCCGACTATGTGGAGATCTTGCCCGAATACGGGTCCAATTCGACCATCATGACCGAATATCTCTACAATCTCGGCCTGCGACCGGGAAAGCTGTTGGCCACGGCTCTTTTGTACGGAATCAAGACCGACACCCAAAGCTTCGAGCGCGAATTTCACGACAACGACATGAAGGCTTTTCGTTATCTCTCGAAATTTTACAACAAGCCCTTGCTGCACAAGATCATCCGCTCGGAATTCCGTCTGGAATGGCTCAAATATTTTACCCAGGCCTTTCGCAAGATGCGGGTCATGGGCAAGACTATCACCATCTTTATGGGCAAGGTCGATTCCGCCGATATTTTGGTCATCCTGGCCGATTTTTTTCTGCGCGTGCATGGACTGAGCACGACCATGATCAGCGGCATCAGCGAGGACAAGCTGATCGTGGTCTTTCGCGGGGACGGCCTGCGCCGGGACATGGGCAAGTTCGCCAAGCGCCTTTTCGGCGATGTGGGTTCCGCCGGCGGGCACAAATCCATGGCCCGGGCCGAGATTCCCATGGATAAGCTGGGCTGTCAGCATGCCAGCCAGTTTGTCTGGGAGCGTCTACACGGAAGCACGGATGTGAAGAAAAAGAAAAAGGATCCGGAAACCTGCCCAATTGGAACTCCATAACCGGCATCCGCTTCCCCAACCGGAGGGCGCATGAGTTTACAGACAAGGCTCGGGCTGAAAACCGAGCCCCTTTTTTTGATTGACGGGCACGCCTTCATCTACCGGGGTTTTTACGCCTATCCGGACTTCAAGCGTTCCGACGGATTTCCGACCAGCGCCATGTATATCGTCTTCAGGCTGGTCTTGAAGCTCCTGCGCGAGGAACGCCCCTCCCATCTTGTTTTTGTCACCGACGGCCGGGCTCCGACCTTCCGGCACGAACTCCTGCCGAGCTACAAGGGCAACCGCCCCCGGATGCCCGAGGGATTGGCCGCACAACTCGAACCCCTCAAGGCCGGGCTGCGCCTCCTGGGTATTCCCGTGCTGGAAGCCGAAGGCGGAGAGGCCGACGATTGCATCGCGTCCCTGGCCTGCCGCTTCAAGGGGCAGCGCAGCGTGGTCCTTGTCGGAGCGGACAAGGATTTGCGTCAATGCCTGGATGAGGATGTGGTCATGTGGGATCCGGCCCAGGGCAAGGAAAAGCTGACCACCCGCGACGGCTTCGTAGAGGAAACAGGACTTTTGCCAAGCCAGTGGGCCGATTATCAGGCCATGACCGGTGATGCGGCGGACAATATTCCGGGCATCCCCAAGGTCGGACCCAAGACGGCCATGGGTTTTTTGCGCCGTTTCCACAGTCTGGACCAGCTCAAGAAGAATTTCGACCGCCTGACTGCCAAGGAACAGACTCTGCTCGCTCCCCATATGGAGCAGGTCTTTGTGTATCGGCAACTGACCACCCTGCGCACGGATATGTGCACGGAGCTTGGCCTTGAGGACTTGCGGGTGGGACCCATCGACTGCGGGGCCTTGGAGTTTTTCAAGGAATACGAATTTCGCTCCCTCTTGACTGAATTTCAGGCTGTTGCCGCAAGGTCGGGGTGCGCGGTCGTGCATGGCGTCCCGTCAGCCGAGGCTCCCGCCTTGTCTGGTGATGAACGGATCGAACCGGGGTTGCCGGAACCGGTTCGGGTCGAGCCCCGGCTCGCTGCGAACCTGGAATCCATGGCCGGGCATGAAGTGGGCCTCTATGTCGACTCCGAAAAGTGGATTCTGGGCACGGAAGGGAGCGAGCTTTTATATATGGGGCCTGCCTCGGATTTGAGCCGGGCCCTGATCGGAGCCACGGTGCACGTGACCTCCTACAAAAATGTGCTGGAGGCAGGGCGCCTTGATCTTTCCCGCTGCGCGGAGGTTTTCGACATAGAGCTGGCCGCGTATTTGCTCAGCCCCGAAGATCGAAATTATTCCCTGGAACGGATTCGCGACGGATTGGGCGAGGAAGTGGACGTGCACAGGGAGAATCACGGCCAGACCGTGCTGGCCGTGGGCCGCTTGTTGCGCGCCCGGCTTGCGGGTTCGGAGTTGCTTGGCCTTATGAAGGAGCTGGAGCAGCCTTTGACCGAAGTGCTGGTGCGCATGGAAAAACGCGGCATCCGCATTGATGCGGCTAAATTTAGAGACTTTCTGACCATGGTCCAGGCCGAATTGGATCGTTTGACCCAATCAATTCATGCCCAGGCCGGAGGGGAATTCAACATCCGCTCCAGTCAGCAGCTGGCCGAGGTTCTTTTCTCCAAAATGTGCCTGGCCAGCAAGCAGAAGACGCCGGGGGGCGCGCAGTCCACATCCAGCAGCGTGCTGGACGGACTTGCCAAGGAGCATCCGATCGTCGCCGATATCCTGGAATTCCGGATGTACGAAAAATTACGGTCCACCTATCTGGAGCCCATGCCTCAGCTGGCCGACGCGGCGGGGCGCATTCACACCACCTTCAATCAGTTGGCCACGGCCACGGGACGTCTTTCGAGCAGCAACCCCAACCTGCAGAACATCCCCATTCGGGGGGTCCTGGGTCCGCGCATGCGCTCCTGTTTCGTGGCCCCGGCGGACGCTCAGCTTGTGGCCGCCGACTATTCCCAGATCGAGCTGCGTGTCCTGGCGCACATGTCCGGCGATCCGACCCTGCGGGATGCTTTCGCCGCCGGGCACGACATCCATGCCCGCACGGCAAGCATCCTCTTCGACAAGGAAAAGGTCAGTCCGGACGAGCGGCGCAAGGCCAAGACCATCAATTTCGGGTTGCTTTACGGCATGGGCCCCCAGAAGCTGGGCCGGGAACTGGGCATCAGCCTGAAGGAAGCCAAGGAATTCATCGCGGTGTATTTCAGCAAGCTGTCCCGGGTGCGCGAGTTTTACGAGGAAATCGAAGCCGGCGCCAAATCCCTGGGCTACGTGACCACCTTGGCCGGGCGGCGGCGCATGCTGCCGGAGATCAATTCCCGCAACGTCAACATGGCCCAGCAGGCCCGGCGCATGGCCATCAATGCGGTGGTGCAGGGTTCGGCCGCGGACATCATCAAAAAAGCCATGCTCGAAGTGGACAAGAGCACGGTTATTGGCGAATTAGGCGCGAGTCTGATTCTGCAGATCCACGATGAACTGCTGTTGGAGTCGCCTCTGGCCACGGCCCGGGAAGTGGGCGAGGCTGTTGCCGGGATCATGACTTCGGTGTACCGGCTGTCCGTGCCCCTGGCCGTGGACTGGGGAGTTGGCGGAGACTGGAGCGAGGCCCATGGATAACCATCTTTTTTTGGATAGAACATGCTGAACAAATTACGATTGTTGACGCCCGGACCCACCCCTCTGCCCGAGGAGGTCCGACTGGCCCTGGCCAAGGACATGATTCATCACCGCAAACGCGATTTCGTGCAGATCATGGAACGGATTCAACCCGGCCTGCAGTATCTTTTAGGCACCACGCAGCAGGTTCTTCCTCTGTCCTGTTCAGGCACCGGGGCCATGCACGCTGCGGTGACCAATCTTTTTGCGCCGGGCGAGAAAGTGCTGGTGGTCGAGGGCGGCAAGTTCGGGGAACGCTGGCGGGAGATCGCTCATTCTCAGGGCTTGATTGTCACCTCCCTCGTTCAGGAAAATGGTCAGGCCGTGACAGCCGAGGACGTGCGGGTTGCCCTGGAGTCCGAGCCCGACCTGCGGGGCGTGCTGGTCCAGGCCTCGGAAACGTCCACGGGCGTGCTGCATCCGGTGCATGAGCTGGGGGCCGTGACCAGGCAAGCTGACGTGCTCCTGGTCGTGGACGGGATCTCGGCCGTGGGCATTTCCCCGTGCCCCATGGACGCCTGGGGCATCGACTGCCTGCTGACCGGGTCCCAGAAGGGGCTCATGCTTCCGCCGGGTCTGGCCCTCCTCAGCCTGAGCGCGCGTGGCTGGGACAAGGTGCGCGAGGTAGGATCCTCAAATTTTTATTTCAACCTGCTGGCCGAGCGGGACAACAGCCTGAAGCATCAGACCCTTTTCACCTCGCCGGTCAATCTGTTGCAAGGGCTGGCCGTCAGCCTCGACCTGTTTCGGGAAGAGACGCTGGAGGCCGTGTACCGCAAGCAATGGGCTCTGACCTCCATGGCTCGGATCGGCGCGGCCAGTCTGGGCCTGGAACTTTTGGCCAAGACCCATTTCACCTGGGGGCTGACTTCCATCAAGCTGCCGGCCGGCATTGACGGCGGCCAGGTGCTCAAAACCGCAGCGGAGCGCTATGGGGTGGTCATGGCCGGGGGGCAGGGAGAGCTCAAGAAAAGCGTGATCCGTATCGGTCACATGGGCCATGTGGATTGGAGCGACGTCCTGGCCGGCCTGCATGCCCTGCGTCGAGGGTTGATCGACGCAGGTGGCTATTCCGCGTCCAGGACCTATATGGAAGACGCCGTGCATGCCTATGAAGAGGCGCTGTGTGAAGGCTACCCCGAGATGCGGGCGTAAGGAGAGAATATGACCGAAGAAAAGAATCTGGCCGAGGAATATGAAGAGTTGTCCTGCACCTGTCAGGAATTGCCGCAGATGGATTTTGCGACGTTTGTCCTGTCCATGAGTTCTTCCGCGTTGGTCCACCTGGGTGAGGTGCCGGAACCGGAGAGCGGTCTGGTCATGGAAAATGTCCTGGCCGCCAAGCAGACCATCGACATCCTGTGCATGCTGGAGTGCAAGACCAAGGGCAATCTTAC
>CAXNFJ010000135.1:0-5829 GCA_964201165.1 Desulfomicrobium sp. | reverse complement strand
CTCTCATCCAATTCTTGTTTTATTTCAAAATTGGATCATTCCCATATTTTTAAGTAACAGACTCTCTTTAAACGTCTTCAAAATGCAGAATGACAGCACTGTGCACGAAATATTCGTGCACAAGCACTGCAAAATCATGCGCAATGGGAGCGGTCCACCGTTGAAGCTTCAGCGTGACCCGATCGCCGGGCTCGCCTTCTATTTCTCCGAAAACCAAGGCTGCCCGTACCAAGCCCTTGCCCATTGTCCCGAATTATCCGTGTCGGTCATGATGGCGACGGCATCGAGTTTTCCAATGTCCTCGCCAAAGGCCTGCTTCCAGTCTTCCCGGATATTGCGTTTTTCTCTCACCAACTGACCCAGCCGCCCTGTTCCGCTTTGCACCGCGATCATGTGCGCATTGGCGGTGAAGGCGCTGGGCCACGAGGCGCCCACGGGCTCGGCGCTGGCCCAGACGTAGGACAGGGCCTTGGTTTTCCAGAAGGCCAGGCCGCCTTTGGCCACCACGTAGACCCGGGCCGGGTAATCATCGCCCTTTTTTTCCCGTTCGTTGACCCCGCTCAGCACGTTCTCCACCTTCCACGTCCAATTGAGCCATGGGGTGCGCCGCAGGTCCACGGGATGTTCGTAGAAAAGCCCGGAGGCCGTGCCGTTGCTTTCGGCCAAAAGCAGCCCCTCCCCGGGCAGAGCCGTATAGATCGTGCGCCCCGCGAACTCCTTTTCCTTCCAGCCCGGATGCCCGGGATCGGCCAACACCGGCAGTGACCCTGCCCACGCCCCGCAGGACCAGCTCAAAACCAAAATCACGGTCATCAGCCACGATTGTGGACCCATTCCTGCATTTTGATGTGCACGCGGGAAAAATCTGCCGCGTCGATAACGCTTTTTTTCAGCCGTGGAGGCGTCCATGAGTATCTCCTCTTCCATTTATATTGGCACCACCGGAATCATCGCCCAACAGGAAAACATGTCGGTCATTTCCGACAATATCGCCAACATGAACACGCTGGGTTTCAAATCCTCGCGCATGCTTTTCGACAATCTTCTGAGCGAACAGTTGGTCGGGGCAAGCGTCGGCAACCAAATCGGACAGGGTGTGGGCGTCAGCTCCATTTACCGCGACATGTCCGTCGGGGTGCTGGAGACGACCAACACCTCCACGGACATCTCCATCGGTGGCAACGGCTTTTACATGGTCTCGCCGGAGTCAAGCACCGATATCTACTACACCAAAGCCGGAAATTTCCGTTTTGACGCCGAAGGCTACCTGCGCGATCCGCAAGGCAATATCCTGCAGGGATATGAGATGCCCGTCAGTTCGATTCTGGACACGACCCAGGTCATTCCGCCGGCGACCGGAGCGCCCATAGGCGATATCCGACTCAACGCGCAGGCCGATGGCGGCGTCGTGTCCGAGCCCGAGGCAACCACGGAAATGCGTATGATGATCAATCTGGCATCGGATTCCACCGATGGCAGCACGGATGCGACCAGCCCATTTTCCGCCCTTTTCGACAACTGGGATGCCACCCAGGAAGAGCCCCTGGCGGACGGCACATACGCCTATCAATCGGGCCTGAAAATTTACGACGCGGACGGCCAGATCCACGAGGTCACCGCCTATTTCGATCCGGCCACCGAGATCACGGATTCAAGCAACGGCAACCGGGTCTGGGAATTTTTGGTCACCATCCCCCCCAGCGAAGACGCCTCGGGCCTCAGCGCCAAGAAAGGCGTGCTCATGGCCGGAACCCTGACCTTCACTCCGTCGGGCGAACTGCTCAACATGAGCGCCTTCGAAGGCTCCTCCGATGACAAGAGCACCTGGGTGCCAGTGGCATTTTCCGCCGAGGGCTACCCCGTCCTGAACGCCACAGTGAACTCCACGGCCACCCCCATCTCGACCGCTCTGGACATGGGCCTGCGCTCCACTTCCGGCTGGGATCTGCCGGTTGGCACCGCGACCCTGGCCGATCTCGGATCTTCCTACGCGGACCTGCCCACCCTGCTCAATGCGGAGAAGCAGAGTCTGGCCGTGACCAATTTCAATTCCGGATCGAGCACCATTTACCAGTCTCAAAACGGATACACACGGGGATCGCTCCAGAACGTCACCGTGGATACGTCGGGAACGATCATCGGACATTTTTCCAATGGCCAGGAACAGAACCTCTTCAGAATTCCCTTGGCCGACTTCATCAATCCCCAAGGCCTCTTCCGCGAGGGCGGCAACCCTTTTTCCGCCACCCAGGACTCCGGCACCGTAAGGCTGGGCTGGGCCGGGGAAGGACGGCTGGGTACCATCACTCAAAACAGTCTGGAAGGATCCAATGTCGACCTGGCCTCGGAATTCGTGAATATGATCATGTCGCAGAAAGGATTCGAGGCCAACAGCAAGACCATCACCACGGGCGATCAGGTCGTGCAGACGGCTATCCAGATGAAGAAGTAAGAAAGGCCTCGCCTCTGGCGACCAGGGTCACGGGACCATGAATCCAGGCGCGAGGTCCGCTCTCACCGGCATCGATGCGCACCCCGATCGCCTTGCCGCTGGGCTGCAGCACCGGCAGCGCCATGGGAAAATTTTGCCTATGCCCCAGCCACAGGGCCAAGGCCAGACTGCCGGACCCGCAACCGGTTTCAAAATGGGTCGAAGCCGTGGAACGAACCCAGACCACAGGCTTGATCGCGCAGACGGGACTGGTCGTGTACCAGATACAGCCCACGGCCTCCCCCTCCAGACGGAAGCGACTGCGCAGGGCAGCGGCGACGGCCAAAAAATCTTCCGGAAAGGGATGACGCGCCTCATCCAGACACAGATGGAGAATGCCCGGCAGACGCACAAGCCCGATTCCCGGCTCAAGTTCCGTGATCCCTTTTTCGTCCTCCGTCTCCGGCAAGGGCATTTCCACCCAGCACTCGCACTGCTCCGGGACAACACGAAGCTTTAACAGCCGGTCCACGCCCGAAACAGAAAGTTCCCCGCACAAATCCCCGCCGTCCCGTACCAGCCCCACCCCTTCCCGGACCATGACCGCCGCCGCCGCGCGGCAGGCGTTGCCGCAAAACTCCCCGCCCATCATGTCGAGCCGTACGGGCCGGGCCCGCAGATCCAGAAAACCGACCTGCTCGGCCTGCAGATGCCCCGCATCCATAAGGACTCGGGCCACGTCCGCCCTGTCCGAAGGAGGCACGGGATCAAGAACTAGAATGGTCGCATTTCCGCCGGGGCTTATCTTATAGAATCGCAGTGTACGCACGTTCGTCTCCACTATGGTCTAAAATGACAGAACTATCCCAAGGCCATGCGACGGGCAAGGCAGTATTGACCCGTCCCCCGCCCGTGAGTAGGACATCCTTTTCACTTTCACCCCCGAAATCTCATGACATCATATCTGAACGCCATTCTTCTGGGCATAGTCGAAGGCCTGACCGAATTTCTGCCCGTGTCGTCCACCGGACATCTGATCATCTCCGGCCATCTGCTCGGATTCACCGGGCCCAAGGCCGAAACCTTCGAGATCGTCATTCAGCTCGGAGCCATCCTGGCCGTGGCCGTCCTTTATTGGAAGACCTTCGTGGGCCTCATTCGACCGAACGGACGGGCATTCAGCGGCCTGAACGGGCTGACCCTGCTTTTTCTGACCTCCCTGCCCGCGGCGCTGCTCGGGCTCTTTGCCCACTCGGCCATCAAGGAGCATCTCTTTTCCCCCATCACCGTGGCCTTTGCCCTGGCGGTCGGTGCCGTGGCCATCCTGGTGGTGGAAAAATTGCCGGCCAAAAACCGGGTCCGCGACCTGGACGGGATCACCCCCGCTTTGGCCCTGGGCATCGGCTGCTTTCAGTGCCTGTCCCTGTGGCCCGGATTTTCCCGCTCCGCCGCGACCATCATGGGCGGCATGATCCTCGGCGCCGAACGCCGCACGGCGGCGGAATATTCCTTTGTCGCCGCCGTGCCCATCATGATCGCGGCCACGGGCTACGATCTGCTCAAAAGCTGGCGGCTGTTCAGCCCCGACGACTTTTCGCTTCTGGCCGTGGGCTTTGCCGTGTCCTTTGTTGCCGCTTGGATCGCCGTCAAGGGCTTCATCGCCCTGCTCGGCCGGCTGACCCTGCGTTCCTTTGCCTGGTACCGCCTGGCCCTGGCTCCTGTCGTGCTCTGGATCTTCTGGTGAACCCATGAGCATCGAACACGAAGCCAAATTCAGACTGTGCCATTGCCCGGCCATGGAACCCCGCCTGCGGAACCTGGGCCGCTTGCTCGCCCCGTGGCATTTTGAGTCCAACACCGTCTACGACCGGGGGGGAGAGCTGGCCGAGTCCGGCCGACTGCTGCGGCTGCGCCGCGCCCTGACCTCAACCCTGACCTTCAAGGAGCCCGCGGCCGGCCCAAAAACCGCCGGGGTCAAGAGCCGCATCGAGCGCGAATGCGCGGTCGATGATCCCCTGAGCATGGACGCCATCCTGCGCGGCCTGGGCTACACTCCCCGGCTGCGCTATGAAAAATTCCGCGCCGTGTGGGAGCTGCCCGGGGGTAAGGTCTTCCTGGACATCCTGCCCTTCGGCCATTTTCTGGAAATCGAGGCCCGTCCGGCGTCCATCCCGGACGTGGCGCGGGAACTCGGGCTTGATCCCGAGACGGCCCTGGACGTCAGTTACCATGACCTGCATCAGGACTGGCGGGCGGAGAACGGGCTTGCACCGATGGAGGATTTCGTGTTCAGCGAATGCGAAAATAAACGACTGACCATTCTGCTGGGCTGCGATGCCCTGCTTCAAGGAGATACCGATGCTGACTGAACTCCAGCTTGAAAATTACGCCAAAGTCCTTTTCTGGGGCATGCAAAAGGCCCGCGTCACCCCTTTCGCGCCGGGCGACGTCATCCTCATCCGCACCGACCTTTCTGCCCTGTCCCTGGCCGAAAAGGTACAGGCCCTGGTCCTGGAACATGGCCTCAACCCCGTGCTGCGCATGAACCCGCCCAGCGCCCTGGAAAAAGGCTATTTTTCCCTGGCCGGGCAGGAGCAGCTCTCTTTCGTGGTCCCCGGAGACCGGGAGCTCTATGAACGCATGGATGGACTGGTTTCCCTGCTCGCTCCCGATTCCATCACCCACCTGAAGAACATCCCCCCGACCAAGATCGCCACCTTCTCCCTGGCGCGCAAATACCTGCGCGACATCCTGGACAAGCGCGAGGCGGCCCGGAAGTTCGGCTGGACCCTGTGCCTCATGCCCACCCCGGCCCTGGCCGAGAACGCGGGTCTGAGTCCAGCCGACTACGCGGCCCAGATCGTGCGCGCCTCCTATCTGGCCGAAACGGACCCGGTGGCCGCATGGGAGGAGATCTTCCGACAAGCCGAAGGGGTCAAACAGTGGTTGAACAGCATGGACGTGGACCATTACCATGTGCGGTCCGCCTCCACGGACGTGAACGTCCATCCCGGACAGGCCCGGCGTTGGATCGGCGTGTCCGGGCACAACATCCCCAGCTTTGAGTTGTTCATGTCCCCGGATCACCGCCTGACCGAAGGGATCTACCATGCGGATCAGCCGTCCTATCGCAGTGGCAACCTGGTCAGCGGCGTGACCCTGGAATTTACGCAGGGCAAGGCCCGGGTGGTGAGCGCGGATCAGGGCGAGGAGTTCGTGCGCGCCCAGTTGGAAATGGACCCCGGTGCCTGCCAGCTGGGCGAATTCTCGCTCACGGACAAACGCTTTTCACGCATCAACGCCTTTATGGCCCACACTCTTTTTGATGAGAACTACGGCGGGGAGCACGGCAACTGCCATGTGGCGGTGGGGGCGTCCTATGCGGACACCTATGCCGG
>CAXNFJ010000134.1:0-5860 GCA_964201165.1 Desulfomicrobium sp. | reverse complement strand
CAGGGGCGATGATTCAACTCTACGAGGCCTGCGAAGGAGTTTCGGCGGCCCTGTCCGGAACAACCGCCACACTCCCGCCACGGCTCTCACAACAACACCTTCTCGCCGTCAACTACTGCACTTTCGCGCCACCCACATCCGCCCTCAGGGCATCGACCTTGCCGCGCAGATACGCCGCCACGAGGTCTCCCATGTCGTCGCTTCCCGAATGTTCCCTCGCGTACCGACGTAGGTCTTCCTCCGTCTGCTTCTCCATGCGCCCGGATTCCATGAACATGAGAAAGACAAGCCCAAGGGCGGCGTTGTTTTCCACGCTGCCGTCGCATAGATGCCGCAATTGTTCGTCCGGGACTGTTTCGAAGAGCCTCTCAGCAAATTCGCCGATCCATTTGGAATACAGGTCAGGCATGAGGTCCGGGATGAGTTCGGCCAACCGCTTGGCCGCGTCCTCCGGGACGTTGGGCATGGTGATCAGAAAATACTCGGCCAGCGCCTCCTGACGACGCTCGGCGCTGCCGGAAAATTTATCCAGAATGACAAGAAAGATATGAGCCCGCATCTGGCCCTGAGACAAAGACATATGTTCTCCTATATCCCGAACTGAGCCAGGCAGTGGGGATTCTCCTCCACTGCGGCCATGACGATCCGGGCGCAGGCTTCGGCGTCGGAGGCGGCATGATGATGATTGAGGTTCAGCCCCAGGTAGCGGCACACGTCCGGCAATTTGGTCGGACGCAGGCTCCACTGGCTGCGAGCCAAATCCACTGTGCAGACAAAGGGCAGGGTCGGCGCGGGCAGACCGGCCATGGAGCAGCAGGCCCCAAGCACGGAGCGGTCGAAGCTGGCGTTGTGCGCGGCCATGAAATCCGCATCTTCCAGGAACTGTGCGTTTTCGATCCAGAATTCCCGAAAGGGCGGGCTGTCCTTGACGTCGGACCAGTGAATGCCATGCACGCCAACGCAAAATGGAGAAAACCGCGAACGGGGCGGACGAATGAGACCGTAGAGGGTATCCACGATCTCTCCATCCCGGACCTTGGTCAGGCCAACGGCGCAGGCACTGTCACGGCGCGAATCCGCGGTCTCGA
Organism: Desulfomicrobium sp.; assembly: GCA_964201165.1. Lineage (GTDB taxonomy): Bacteria > Desulfobacterota > Desulfovibrionia > Desulfovibrionales > Desulfomicrobiaceae > Desulfomicrobium. The sequence continues at coordinate 4,772 of CAXNFJ010000134.1, read as the reverse complement.
AATCAATGGCCACGTAGGCTTTGGGGTACGCCATATCAGCAAATGCGCGGCAACTGTTCGCCTTCGAGCATGTCCATGAGCCGGGTTCCGCCAAGGGGGGTTTCCAGCACGACCTTGCCGGGATGTTCCCCACGGACGTCGCCGATCTGCACGGCGTCGCCGCCCAACGGGTCGGAACGCATGATGGCCAGGGCCTGGTCGACATGTTCCTGGGGCAGTATGCACAGGAACTTGCCTTCATTGGCCAGATACAGGGGATCAAGACCCAGAAAGGAGCATCCGCCGCTGACTTCCGGACGGACCGGGATGCTGGACTCGAAAATCCTGCATTCCACGCCCGACTGCAGGGCGATCTCATTCAAGGTCGTGGCCAGGCCGCCCCGGGTCGGATCGCGCAGCACGTGCACCGAGGGGATGGCCTCCAGCAGACGCACAATGAGGTGATTGAGGGACGCGCAGTCCGAGACCACAGGCGCATCGAAGCTCAGGCCTTCACGCTGGGACAGGATGGCCAGGCCGTGATCGCCCATGAATCCGTTGACGAGGATGGCGTCCCCGACCTGCGCCCGGTGCCCGCTGGGGGGCTCGGCGACAAAAACTTCACCGATGCCGGTGGTGTTGATAAAGATCTTGTCCACGGCGCCCTTGGGCACGACCTTGGTGTCGCCGGTGACGACCAGCACCCCGGCCTCGCGGGCAGCGCGTCCCATGGACTCCACAATCCGCTCCAGGTCGGCCATGGGCAGCCCTTCCTCCAGAATGAACCCGCAGGTCAGGTATTTGGGCCGGGCTCCGAGCATGGCCACATCATTGACCGTGCCATGCACGGCCAAGGAACCAATATCCCCGCCGGGAAAAAAAATGGGGTCAACGGTAAAGGTGTCGGTGCTGACGGAAATGGGGCCGCTCACGTTCAAAAGCGCCGCGTCGTCCATGCGATCCAGCACTGCGTTGCCAAGATATTTGAGGAAAAAATCGCAAATGAGTCGATGCGAAGCCTTACCGCCACTGCCATAGTCAAGAAGAACCCGTTCCACGTGCATACCTCTGCCTTGAAATCAGTTGCACAACACACAGCAAGCACATCCCCACACGGCCAGAGGACCGTGCGCCGTCAAGCCCCGAAGGGCCCGACGCAAAAGAGGAGCCGCCTGCTAAACTCTGTATTTGTAGTAGGCCGCGCAGGACCCTTCGGTGGAGACCATGCACGGTCCCACCGGCGCGGCGGGGGTGCAGGCCTTGCCGAACAGCGGACATTTATCCGGCGACATCTTGCCCTTGAGCACGTCGCCGCAGCGGCAACCCTTGATTTCCGGGACGTCCCGCAACTGCATGTCAAAAACACGCATGGCGTCGAAGCCGGCGTACTCTTCCCGGATGTGCAGACCGCTGCCGGGGATGAGGCCGATGCCACGCCACAGCGCGTCACACGGCGCAAAAACCTCGTCCATGACGGACATGGCCTTGGGATTGCCCGCGTCGGACACGACCCGGGTGTAGGCGTTGACGACCTCGACCTTGCCCTCGTTGCGCATGGTCACGAAAAGATACAGGGCCTGCAGGATGTCCACAGGCTCGAACCCGGCCACCACGGACGGCAATCCGTGTTTGGCAGCCAGGAAGCGATAGGGCTCCACGCCGATGATGGCCGAGACATGACCGGGCAGAAGGAAGGCCTGAACTTTCAGTTCCGGGTCCCCGACCAGGGCGTCCAGGGCCGGGGGAACCAGCTTGTGAAAGCAGAGCACGGAAAAATTGGTTATGCCCTGCTCCCGGGCGATCTTGATTGTCGCGGCAATGGCCGGGGCCGTGGTCTCAAACCCCACGCCCAAGAACACGACCTTTTCCGAGGGGTTGTCCTGAGCGATTTTGAGGGCATCAAAAGGCGAATACACCACCTTGACGCGAGCCCCTTCGGCCTGAGCGCTTTTGAGGGTCTTCCTGTCCGGGCCGGGCACGCGCATCAGGTCGCCGAAAGTGGCGATGATGACGTTCTTCCCGGCCAGTTCGAGAAACGCGGCCACTTCGCTGTCATGGGTCACGCAGACCGGACAGCCGGGGCCGGACAGATGCACGATCTTGTCGGAAAGCAGGGAGCGTACTCCGCTGCGAAAGATGGAAACCGTATGCGTTCCGCACACTTCCATGAACCTGAGTTCCCCGTCCAGTTCGGAATGGATGCGTTCCAGCAGGGACTTGCACAGCTGGGGATCCTTGAAATTGTCAAACAAGTTCAATGTTCAGCCCTTCCTCGAAAAGTTTCAGGGTGGCGATGGCTTCTTCCCGGTCCAGGCGGGTCAGGGCGAAGCCGGCATGGACGATGACGTAATCGCCCACTTCCGGGGATTCGGAAATCACATCCAACCGAACCGTATGCCGCGTTCCGCCAACCTGCACTTCGGCATTTTTTCCCTCGATCTTGAGCACTTCCATTGGAATCGCTAGGCACATGGCGTAAATCTCCCGCTTTGCTTTTTGTCACCGCTGTTGCTAAATCCCTGCCTGTTCCGTGTCAATGAACTCTTCCTCGACTGCCGATACCAAGGTCCGCTCATGAACCACCGCGATACTCCTCTGACCCTCATCCCCACCGACGTGTGGGGACGTATCCCCTCGGACGATGAATGCCGCGCCTGGTGGAAGACGTACGGCATGCTGGAGCACATCAAGGATCACAGCGAACTTGTGGCCGCAGTGGCCACGACTCTGGCCCGGCTTGCGGCGGCCCAGGGGCTGGGCATTCCGAGCGCGCTGGCCCCGGACGACTTTGTCCAGTCGGTTCGCGCCGCCGGCCTGCTCCACGACCTGGGCAAGACCTACGCCATCGAACATGGTGGCAACCATAGCCAGGTCGGCGCGGCCTGGGTCATGGAACTGATCCGTAACCCCCACATCGCGCAGGGAGTCATCCACCACGTGCATTGGCCCGGGGCCCTGGATCTGGAGAAACATTTCCTGCCCCTGGCGGTCATTTATGCGGACAAACGGGTCAAGCACGACACAGTGGTCAGCATCGACGACCGCTTCGCGGATCTGCTCGAGCGCTACGGACACACGGAACGCAGCCGGGAGTGGATCGCCAGGTCCCACAACCAGGGACGGGAACTCGAACATCTTTTCAGCACCTTTTTGGGAGAAAATATTCATGCATATCCTTTTGATCGCCGGCGGATGGTCCGGTGAACGTGAAGTCGCCTTGAGCGGAGCCCGGCAGATCGAAAAAGGGCTCCTGGCCCTGGGCCACACCGTCGCCCACTTCGACCCCGCCCGAGACCTGCGCGGACTGTATGACGCAACCCGGGACCAGGACTTTGCCTTCATCAATCTGCACGGTTCCCCGGGCGAGGACGGACTGGTCCAGTGTCTGCTCGAACGCATCGGCCTGCCCTATCAGGGTTCCGACTCCCGCGCCTCGCTCCTGGCCCTGAACAAGGCCGTCTCCAAGCAGCTCTTCGAGGACGCGGAACTCTCCACCCCCGAGTGGGAATTCGTGCCCGCCTGCCACGTGGCCGAGTGGCGCCCCCTGCTGCCCTTTCCCCTGGTGGTCAAGCCCAACACGGGCGGCTCCAGCCTGGGCGTGGGCATCCTCTCATCCGAGCAAGAGCTTGAGGCCTATCTCGCACAACCGGAAATCGCCGGGCAGGATCTGTTGGCCGAAGTCCTGATCCAGGGCCTGGAGCTGACCTGCGGCGTTCTGGAAGGCGAGACCCTGCCACCCATCCTCATCCGTCCCAGACACGGCGAATTCTTTGATTACGAGAGCAAGTACGTGGCCGGAGCCACAGAGGAAATCTGTCCGGCCCCCATTTCGGAAGAGCTGACCACACGCTTGCAGGCCATGGCTCGCGCCGCCCATGACGCTCTGGGCCTCTGCGACTACAGCCGGGCGGATTTCATGCTCGCCACGGACGGAACGCCGTACCTGCTGGAAGTCAACACCCTGCCCGGCATGACCGCGACCAGCCTCCTGCCCCAGGAAGCCCAGGCCGTGGGCCTCTCCTTTGAGCAGCTTCTGGCCCGGCTCATTGAACTGGGCCTGCGCAAAAAACGCTGATGCCGTCTACGCATCTTGCCAGATCAAAGGCCCTGCGCCTGCTCTTTGTCTCCGTCTACTCCGCGCTGTGGTGCGTGGCCGGGCCGCTGCTTTTTTTCTCGGCCCGGATACGCCAGGGCTGGCGCCAAAGACTGGGACTGGGTAAACCCGCTCCCTGCGCGGTCTGGATCCAAGGCGCTTCGGCCGGAGAATGCGCCCTTGTGGCGAGCCTTCTGGACTCCATGCCGGACCTTCCGGTCCTGGCCACGACCTGCACCAGCCAGGGACTGGCGGTGCTCGGCAGGACAGGCTTCCCCAAACTACAGGCCCGCATGCTGCCTCTTGATCTGCCCCTGCTCATGGGCCGGATGCTGGACCAGGCAAGACCCGGGGTGGTGGTGCTCCTGGAAACCGAAATCTGGCCGGGCCTCCTTTATGCCTGCGCGGCCAGAAAGGTGCCGGTGGTGGTGGTCAACGCGCGCATGACGGCCAAATCCCTGGCCGGCTACCTCTGCCTGCGCCCCCTGCTGCGTGCGTGGCCGCCCGCGTGCTGCGGGGCCATCGCCCTGCCTGATGCCCGCCGCTTCGGACTGGTCTTCGGGCCTGAGCGGAGCACGGTGACCGGAAACATCAAATTCGACCGCGCCATGCACACGCCTTTCCTGGAGCGCGCAGGCAATCCTCTGGCCGGCCTCATCCCGGAGGGCGCCCCCTTCCTCGTCCTGGGTTCAGTGCGCGA
>CAXNFJ010000133.1:0-5929 GCA_964201165.1 Desulfomicrobium sp. | reverse complement strand
AAAGGATCAGTGTTGTTGACGCATCGCTACGTCAGCATGTACCCAACGCCCAGTTTTATGCCGGGCAATCACAACAGTTTTCGATTTGCGCACGAAAGAGGAGGAGAAGATGGCTGATAGCGACAAGAAGAGTCCCAAGAAGAAAGCCGAAACGCCAGCAGAGGTTGCCACGCCTCCGGCTCAGATAGAGCAGATACAAAAGCAGCTCGTCCTGACCGGAAAGGACATCGTGACCATTGGCGAGGATGCGGAGCTTCTGGTGGGCGGCAAGAATTACAACACCGCCATCATCAGCACCATAGAAGGCATTCGGGCTCCGCAATTTAGAGCCATCTCCTCCGATGCCTTTCACAAGCTCTTGGATGAAACAAAGGTCAATGCCGCATTGGTACGCACCTCCGTGGACAAGGCTTATGATTCCATGGATTGGACCGATGCGGAAATAAATAAAGATTCTGAATTCTTGCAGAAATTTGTTCGCAAGATTGCTCTGGACGTGAAGGAGGCCGCCAAGAAGCAGGAGGGGACCCTCATTCGCCTGCGCACCTTCGTCAACAACGTTGTCGAAGGATTCGCCGTGTCGCCCGAGGGCATCGACCAGTTGCGCAAACGCTCCGTGCTTGTCCAGGCGGCCATTCTTTCCGTGGACCTCCCCCGGGATGTCGCTGACGCAGTGCGTGGCGCCTACCTGGACATCTGCAAGGAAGCGGGCCTGGAAAACGAGCCCGTGGCCGTGCGTTCCTCCGCCGCCGGCGAGGACAGTCGCAAGAAGGCCTTTGCCGGCCTGCAGGACACCTATTTGAATATCGTCGGCGAGAATTACGTGGTCCAAGCCTACCATTGGGACTGCGCCTCGGCCTACAATCTTCGTTCCATGACCTACCGTCGTGAAGCCATCCTTGATGCCGTGGCCAAGGCCGAGCAGACCGGCGACGATCAGATCGCCATCAAGGCCAAGCAGGAATGGGCCATCGAGAACACCTCGCTGTCCGTGTGCCTCATGCGCATGATCAACCCGGTCATCTCCGGAACGGCTTTTTCCGCCGACACGTCCACCGGATGCCGAGGCACCGCGCGCAAGGATCTCGTTTCCATCGACGCCAGCTACGGGCTGGGCGAGGCCGTGGTCAGCGGGCTTGTCACTCCGGACAAGTTTTACGTTTTTCAGCGCGAGGATGGACAGGAAATTGTCATCCGCTACATGGGCTGCAAGGACAAGCGCATTGTCTACAAGGAATCCGGGCGTGGAACCAAGATTGAAGCCGTGCCCGAAGAAATGGCCTTCCGCTGGTCCCTGTCCCTGGCTCAGGCCGAGTCCGTGGCCAAGGGAGTGCGCTGCATCAGCAAAGGCTACGGCGGGATGATCATGGACTCCGAGTTCTGCATCGACCAATGGGATCGCCTCTGGTTCGTGCAGGCCCGTCCCGAAACCCGCTGGAACGAAGATCTAGAACACCATCCCCACACCATCTTCATGCGCCGCAAGGAAGTGGACCCGGCAGCCGCCAAGGAAGCCGAGGTGCTGCTAGAAGGCAACGGCGCGTCCCGAGGCGCGGGACAGGGCTCGGTGCGTTATCTGCGTTCCGCCCTGGAGTTGAACAAGATCAACAAGGGCAATGTCCTGGCGGCCGAGCGTACGGACCCGGACATGGTGCCGGGTATGCGCATCGCCTCGGCCATCATGGCCGATGCGGGCGGAGACACCAGCCATGCGGCCATCACCTCGCGCGAGCTTGGCATCCCGGCGGTCATCGGCATCAAACGTCTGGAAAAGCTGCGCACCCTCGACAATCATGATGTGACGGTGGACGGGTCCAGGGGCAAGGTTTATCGGGGTCTTCTGCCGCTTATTGACGTGGGCGGGGAGATTGACGTCAGCAAGCTGCCTGCGACCAAGACCAAAATTGGGCTTATTCTGGCCGACGTTGGCCAGTCCCTGTTTCTGTCCCGGTTGCGCGAAGTGCCTGATTTTGAAGTGGGCCTCTTGCGGGCGGAGTTCATGCTCGGCAACATCGGCGTGCATCCGATGGCCTTGGAAGCCTATGACCTGGGCACCCTGGAGACCGTTGTCGGCACAAAGCTTTCGATTCTGGAAAATGATCTGACGAAGATCGTCTTCGATCAGATGGCTGCGGGCATCATTTCCTTGGACATCAAGCTGCGCAGTTATGTGGGCATTGTCACGGGTCTGGCGCGCAAAATGGAAGAGCTGACCGAGCGGGAAGGGGCCAAGGGCACCGACGAGGTGTTGGCCATCCATCGCCAGTTGCGCGAATTGGACAAAAAGCTCGACGAACATCTGGAGTTCGCGACGCAGCGCTTCGAAGTGCTCAAGACCTCTCATAACCTGAGAGACCATGTCACGGTCATCATGGGTTATACCGACGAACTGGAAGCCCTGGCCTCGGATCCCCAGTCTCAGCGCCGTCGGCTGGAAATCAATGACGCCATTGCCAGGGACGTGGCCCGCATCGAGCGTGATCCGATCATAGTGGCCACGCTGGAGAAAATATCGTCCATGCGCGAGGATGTGGCCAAAAAGGTCGGCCTGCAGCAGGAAATGGACACGGTCCGCACCCTGCCCCAGAAAATCAAGGAACTCCTCAAGTCCCGTGGCTATCGCAGCGGCAAGGAGCTCTACATCCAGAGCCTGGCCCAGGGTTTGGCCCTCTTTTCCATGGCCTTCCACGGCAAGACGGTTGTCTACCGCACCACGGATTACAAGACCAACGAATATCGCAACCTCCTGGGCGGTCTGCTTTTCGAGGGGCATGAGGACAATCCCATGCTTGGCTATCGCGGTGTTTCCCGCAACATCCACGATTGGGAACTGGAATCCTTCAAACTGGCGCGTGGCGCTTTCGGCGGGGCGAATCTGCACCTGATGCTGCCGTTTGTGCGCACCCTGGAAGAGGCCCGGTCCATGAAGCGCTACCTGCAGCAGGTGCACAACATCCAGTCCGGTGACAATGGCCTGAAAATCATCCTCATGTCCGAGATTCCGAGCAACGCCGTCCTGGCCAAGGAATTCATCCGCGAGGTCGATGGCTTCTCCATCGGCTCCAATGACATGACCCAGCTGGTTCTGGGAACGGATCGGGACAATTCACGGTTGCGCCACATCTATGACGAGGAGGATCCGGCCGTGGTCTGGGCCATTCTGACCACCATTTTCACGGGTCAGAAGTTCGGCAAGAAGGTCGGATTCTGCGGTCAGGGCGTGTCCAACTCCAAGATCATCCGCGGTCTGGTCTGCATCGCAGGCATCGTATCGGCCTCTGTCGTGCCCGATACCTATCAGCAGACCAAATTCGATGTGGCCGAGGTGGAAGCCGAGAATATCCCTCTTACGGGGCTTGGCGATTGGCTGAAGGAACAGCATTTGGAACGGCTGCACATGCTCCTGGCCGAAAACCGTTACGAGCACATCCTCAAGAAGAACACCTCCGGCGCTGATCTCATGGATTGGTACGAAGGGGAGCTGGCCCGCCTGCATGAGCAGCTGCAGTCCAACTTGGGCAGCGTCAAAGAAGAATTCTATCGACAGGAGCTGGCCACATTCCGCAGCATTTTCCACAAGCCGGTCATTTATTCCAATTGGGATTGGTCAACCACGGTCCTTGATGCCCTGCATCAGGCCGGATTCACCAACTTCGAGGAACAGAGCACGGCTCTGGAGCTGCAACGCACCAACGTTTGGTAACACGTTCGATACGAGGGCGGCGCAAGCCGCCCTTTTACATGCACTGGCAATCCATTCCCATTACCGTGACTCGCAGCCCCCGGGCGCGCAAGGTCTGGCTCAAGATGCGCTCCTGCCTGGGGCTTGAAGTCGTGTTGCCGTTTCGGGTTTCTGTTTCCGAGGTTCCGACCATTCTTGAGCGCCACCGTGAATGGATTTTGACCGGCATGGCCGACCTGGCTGCCCGCAACGAAGCCCCGGGGCAAAATCCCCTCCCTGACAGCGTCCGCCTCCTCTTTCTCGACCGTGAATATTTTGTGCGCTCTCAGGAAGGGACTCGGCCCCAACTCCATGCGGACGGTGATTGCCTGCGCATTTTCCTGCCGCCGGGTCAGGAGCCCGCTGGGGCTCTGCTTCTGCAGCGCTGGCTTATCGACCTGGGCAAAGTTCATCTCACGCCGTTATGCCGGGAGTTGGGTGCTCAGAACGGCGTGTCCGTCACCCGGATTCAGGTCCGCAATCAGGGGTCTCGCTGGGGTAGCTGTTCCGCAAGCTCCGGTATCAGCCTCAATGCCAAGCTGCTTTTTTTGTCTCCTCACTTGGTCCGGCATGTTGTGCTGCATGAACTTTGTCATGTACAACACCGCAATCACGGACCGGGATTTTGGTCTTCCTTGCGCGCCCTTGATCCCCTGACGGACAGGCATGAACATGAGATCCGGCGTGCCTGGGATGGGCTTCCGGCTTGGGTCAAGTGGCGCAGGGGAGGGGGAGCGTGATCCGTGTGGTCTTGCGCATTATATTTGGAAATAAAGGAGGGGATGATATGCGCCGTGTTCTGCTTACGCTCTTTGTGTTGAGTCTTTTTGGCTGTACTCAGGAAGCCCAGAACCAGTTGGGACGGTCCATTCAGAACTGGACCGGAACCAACGGGGTGCTCGAAGTGTATTCCGGGGAGTCGCTGGTGCGCCGTTTCATCAAAATCGACAAGCTGTCCACGGCCTACGGCACGGCCGATAGTCAGGCCAGGGGATATCGCTTCGGATATGGCATCAACGACGTCAACCTGGATGGGCAGCCCGGAGCGAACGAAAAGAAGGTCTATTTCGAGGTTTCGGAATTTTCAACCTACGTCTTTTACGAACAGAACTAGGCCGGGCCTTCCAGGATCAGTCCGCACAGCGCCGCCACGCCGTAGGCCAGACAGTCTTCGTCCAGGGTGAAGCAGGCATTGTGCAATCCACCGCCTGCGCTGCACGGTCCGCAGCCCAGGAAAGCGAAGCATCCGGGTACGTGGCGCAGGTAGTGCGAAAAATCCTCGCCAGCCATGACCGGTTCGATATCCGCGTCCACCCGGTCTGAAAGGCCGCGCAGCACATTCACGGCCCTGGCCGTGCTCTGCGCTTCATTGATCACAACCGGAAATCCTTCGACGTAATCCAACTGGGCGCGCACGCCCATGCCCGAAGCCAAGGCCTGAACAAGATCCTGCATTTCCCTGCGCATGAGATCCCCGGTTTCTTCCTTGAGGGTGCGAACCGTACCCTGGAGGAATGCCGTATCCGGAATGATGTTGTAGCTGGTTCCGGCCTGAAAGCGGGTCACGCTCAGGACCGCCCGTTCACCTGGGTCAACGCGACGGGCGACGATGCTCTGCAGCGCAGTGACGAGATGGCTCGCGGCCAGGATGGGATCGATGCAGTGGTGCGGCGCCGAGGCATGCCCTCCTTTGCCGGTCAGGGTGATGGAAAAGACATCCGGACGGGCCATGAGCGCGCCTGTGCGGGTTCCAAACCAGCCCACGGACCGTCCCGGCCAGACATGCAGCCCGAAAATTTCCTGCACACCATCCAGACATCCCCCCTCGATCATGGCTTGGGCCCCACCGGGTTGGTTTTCCTCGTTGGGCTGGAAGATGAAACGCACTCCGCACCGCAGCCTGTCGCTCAGGGTGGACGCCAGACGGGCCGCGCCCAGGAGCATGGCCGTATGCGCGTCATGGCCGCACATATGGCCTTGTCCGGCGATCTCGGACGCAAAATCGAGTCCGGTTTCTTCGTGTATGGGCAGGGCGTCCATGTCGGCGCGCAAGGCGATACGGGAACCGGATCCCGGTCCGTCAAAATCGGCAACAATCCCACCGCCCACATCTGCTCACACCCTCATGTCAAGGTGTCCAAGCTCCCGCAACACCAGTGCTTTGGTCAGGGGCAGCTCCATGCCCACCTCGGGAAAGCGGTGCAGCTC
>CAXNFJ010000132.1:0-5952 GCA_964201165.1 Desulfomicrobium sp. | reverse complement strand
ACTTCGGGATGTGTTGACGTGATTCACGGCCTCAACACAGGGAGATGTCCAGTGCCGGGTCAGGAAATGATTTTGGTGTGGAAAAATAAAGGCATGCAACACGTTACTGTCGAGGTGGCAAAGCCTGAAGACCTCGCCGCAATCAAAGTCGTCACAGACGGGGTGGATCCCGCGAGCGCGGAAACAGAAGCCAACGTTACCCCCGGCCTGGTTGACATTCTTCTCAGGAGAGCCTTGGACAAAGGCATTCTCCTTGCTCCCTCATCACGCATACGACGCCGCGATTTTCCCGACAGCCTTACCATATCGGAACAACATCTCAGTGCGGAAGTATTCACCCTGCAGTGGCATATCACCCAGGACTGCGACCTGTTTTGCCGTCATTGCTACGACCGTAGCGCCCGATCGAATATGACCGTGGACAAGGCTTTTGATGTGATCGATGATTTCCATTCTTTTTGCCGGGATCGGCACGTTCGCGGCCAGATAAGTTTTTCCGGAGGCAATCCCCTGCTCTACCCCGGATTTCTGGAAGTCTACGAACGGGCAGCCCGGAAAGGTTTTGCCGTGGCCATCCTCGGGAATCCAACCACCAGGGAAATGATGAAATCGATCTTGAAAATCGCCAGGCCGGAATACTTTCAGGTCAGCCTGGAAGGATTGCCCGAACACAACGATTCCATCCGCGGGCATGGGCATTTCCAGCGGGTCATGAGCTTTCTTGAGGTACTCACGGCGGTCGAGATTCAAGGACAGGTCATGCTCACTCTGACGCGGGACAACATGAACCAAGTGCTGCCCTTGGCCGAAATATTGGAAGGTAAAGTCTGGGGCCTAGCCTTCAACCGGCTCTCGCCGGTGGGCAGAGGAGCTGCGCTTGCCCTGCCCGATCCTGCTGAATTTCAAGACTTCGCGGCACGGTATTGCGAGTCCGCCACACGGCTGCGTGTTCTGTCTTTCAAGGACAACATGCTCAATGCTCATCTGGCCGCCAGAGGAGAACCACTCTTCGGGGGCTGCACCGGATTCGGCTGTGGAGCAGCTTTTAATTTCATGGCCTTGCTCCCGGACGGGGAAGTGCATGCCTGCCGAAAATTTCCTTCACTTATCGGAAACATTTCAGCCGCATCTCTTGGCGAAATTTACGACGGGCCTGCGGCTGTCGGTTACCGAACCCGGAGCGAAGCCTGCCGGGAGTGTTCCATAGTGGCGACATGCGGCGGTTGTCCTGCGGTGGTTTCAGGTCTTGGTTTGGACATCGCCAAGGATCGCGATCCATTCTGCCCGGGACCAATCCTTCCGCCCCAGCCTCCTGCCACCTAGGCATGCTGAGTCACGTGCTTCGTGACTAATAGCTTACGACGGCTCCTTGCCTCTCACTTCCGCCTTTTTGAGACTCTTGCCCGCGTTCCACGGCTTGCCGACCACCTCGCCCAGGGACCAGTAGAGAATCCGCGTGAAATCAAAAAGGAGCGGATCCACCTTGTGCAGATCGACCTTGCCATCAGTCAGGCATTCCTCGACCACATACGTTTGAATCAGTTCCCCGATGAAAAGCTCATGTTCGCCGACTATGATCGTCTGGTCCACCCGGCACTCCATGGTCACAGGGCAGTCGGCAATCATCGGGGCGAAATCAAGCCGCCCTTTAAAGACCGGAAAAAGCCCGCATTTGTTTGTGGATCTGCCACTGACAATCCCGACGTAATCCGTGGCTTCGAGCATGGCCCGGGACGGGACGTTGATGCTGAACTCCCCGTGCTCGCGGATGCCGACATTGGTATGATGCGAAGGATGGACCGAGATGCCCAGATACTGCGGAATGTCGCCAATGGCGTGATTCATGATGCCGAGGTGGGCAACGGTCATCCAGTTGGGTTTGCCGTTCACCACGCTGCCGATGATGGTGGTCAGGGAAGGATAGAGGCCGTTGAGTGCTCCCATGGCGAGATGTGACATTGAATCCTCCATTTCGATCTCCGGCTTAAGCCGGGCAAATTACCCCATACGATAAAGACGCGCGCCCAAAGCGTGATCCTCCAACCGAAGGCCCAAGGAGGCCAATTCAGTGCGCAACCTGTCGGCCAGAACAAAATCCTTGGCCTTGCGTGCCGTTTCGCGGTGTTTGACCAGTTCGACGGCCTCAGATGACCAACTTCCCGGCGCCAGAGGCAGGCGGGAATGGTCCAGAAAACCCAGCACCCGGTCGCAGGCCAGGAGCTGTTCGGCAATGAGCCTGGCCTCGACCGCAGTCAATTTGCCGGCACGGGCATTGACGGTTTTGGCAAAGGCGAAAAGGCCCGGCCAAAAATGGGCCAGATCCAGGTTGTCATCCAGGGCCGTGGCAAAAATGGTTTTCAAGTCGTAAATGGCCTGCTCCAGCTCCGGAGCCAAGCCTTCGCCTTTTCCTCCCAGGGATGCGGCCACATAGGCGTCTTGCAAGCGACGCTGATTCTTGGTCCACATGTCCAGAGTCTCGGACGAGTAGGACAGGGATTTGAGATAGGAACTGGACAAAAGCCACAGCCGCAGCGCGGCTCCGCTATCTGCCAACTGCAAGGCCTCGGGCAGCTGCGGCACCGTCGCACCCTGGTCGCGGGGAGTCACGGGCTGGGACACCATCCAGGCCATGGGCCGTACGCCGGCGCCCGCGCTCCAGATGGCGCTGAAATTGTCCAGATGCGGGAAGCGATGCGACTCGCCCACGAGCATGACCGAGACCGTGCCCAGGGAATCCAGGGCCGCGGCGGCCAACTGCAGAAACCAGCTCGGCCTGACCTTGCCCCATTCCGTCTCAAGCACGTCACCCAGTTTCAAGTCCTGGAGCGTAGCCCTTTTCAGAAGCGTGAAATCGGCCGGATTTTCCTTCACGTAGTCGGCCAGATCCACTGTGTAACCGAAATTCATGCCTGCCGTATCCACGCATGAGGTACGGCCATAGGTTTTGTCCCGGGTCACGTCGAAATAGACGGACCTGAGCTTCTCGTAAGCCTGTCCCTTGGCGAGCAGCTTGCGCGCCAATCCCAGGGCACGGTCCTGACTGGCTCCGGCCAGGGGAAAAAGGACCGACTCGGACACACCCAGGGCTTTCGCATGGGCAAGCATGAACTCCCTCGCCCGCACTCCGAAGTCCTGCAAACCGATTTTGGCTTCCCGGGCCGCGGCCAGGGCTCGGTCATCCATGTCCGCCAGGCCCACGGCTAGGCGCACGTTCTGCCCTCGATCAGCCAGGGCCTTGGCCAGGACATCGAGCCAGACAATGCGCCGCCAGACTTCCAGATCCCCTAGCTCATCAAGACTCGGTCCCGGCGTGAACAAGGCGTGACCGCCCGAAGGGCTGCCCAAAATTTCAAGACATCCCGTGGCCACGCTGCGCACTCCCAAGCCATGTCGGGCGGGCGGCGCAAAAAGCGTGGTTGAAAGATAGCGTTCTCCCGTGTCCGGACAAATGAAGACAATGAGGCCCTCTTCCCCGGCCTCGTCCAGCTCCCCGGCGATACGCAGCGCTCCGGCCAGAGCCGCGCCCGCGCTCATTCCGGACAGAATTCCCTCTTCCCGTGCCAGACGGCGCGCGCAGGCGAAGGCTTCTTCGTCCTCGACATGGATAATCCGGTCCAGGGCGCGCTTGTCATAAATGCCGGGCGGATAGGACTCCTGCATGTTCTTGAGGCCCTGGATCTTGTGACCGGCATAGGGCTCCACCGCTACGACCTGAATGCCTGGGGCCGATTCCTTCATGCGTTTGGCGATGCCCATGGCCGTGCCCGAGGTGCCGAGGCTGATGACCACATGGGTGGCCCGGCCTTCGGTTTGCTCGATGATCTCCCGGCCCGTGCCCATGTAGTGCGCGGCAATGCTGGCCGGGTTGTTGAACTGGTCCATGAGCACGTACGTCTGCGGCTCTTCGCGGGCCAGACGATAGGCTTCCTCGATGGCTCCGTCCGTGCCCAGACGGCCGGGAGTGAGCCGCAGCTCCGCGCCGAAGGCGCGCATGATGCGCTTTCGCTCCTCCGAGGCCGAATCGGGCATGAGCAGGGTCAATTTGTAGCCCTTGACCGCGCAGACCATGGCCAGCCCCACGCCGGTGTTTCCGCTGGTGGCCTCGATGACGGTCTTGTCCGGGGTCAACTCGCCCGACGCCTCGGCCGCCTCGATCATGGCCAGAGCCACGCGGTCCTTGATGGACCCGCCGACGTTCTGAGCTTCAAGCTTGGTCGCCAGGCGGATGCGCGGATGCGGAAAGACGCGGTTCAGATACACAACGGGAGTGGCCCCGATAAGGGAAAGAATGGTCGGATGAATCATGAAAAACCCTGCTGATGGATTGAACGCAAGGGCGCAAACCTAGGGTAAAACCCGGTTCCGGGCAAGGGGCTGAACCCACCCGGGCCGCCCATCCCTCTCCAGAGTCACAATCCCGCACTGCGCTGGAACACGTTCTGTACGCATAACAATCTCAGTGAGTTAACACTATTGTAAAACAAAACCCGACATTATTCCATTTTTGCGGCCTCCGCACGCGGGCGCGATGCGCCTAAAATAAAAAAAATACATATATTGATGCCAGTTATAAAAATTCTCGCACTGGCCCCGTCCTTGCTTTGCCGGCTTGGTTCCGTTCCGTTGCGCGACCTCCAACGCCAAACAAGACAAGGCAGCTTAAAAAATGGAAAAGATAGACTTGTTATGGATGCACATTCACGATCTTTTTAAAATTCTCGACAGGCAGGCCGCCACCAAGGATTTCAGCCTGCGCGCACCCGAAAAACCCTTCACGGAAGTCGGACACATCGCCCACCGTTACAATCACGTGCTGGACGCCCTGCACGACGCCGTCTCCAAGACCGAAGCCATCGTCAAAAGCGCCGCCGACGCGATCATCGTCTTCACCACGGACACGCTGCGCATCATCTCCGCCAACCCCGGCGCGAGCCTCATCTTCGGGCATCCCGTCCTGCATCTGGAGGGGATGTCCATCCCCGAACTGCTGCCCGCCTGGGGAATGCCCGGTACAGGCGACAACGAAGCCTCCGTGCTTCACGCCATGCACTCAAGCACCCAGGCGGAGGTCACGGGGCGCAGGGCCAACGGCTCCCAGGTGACCCTTGAAGCGGTGATCACGAAGTCCAGCGGGCGCCAGGGAGATTTTTTCATCGGCACGTTCCGCGACATCTCCGAACGCAAGCGCTACGAGAACGAGCTGCGCAAGGCCGAAGAGAACTTCCGCAGCATCTTTGAAAACGCCGTGGAAGGAATCTTCCGGACCAACTCCCAGGGACGCTACATGCAGGCCAACCCCGCGCTGGCGAGAATTTACGGATTTGAAAGCCCGGCCGAGCTCATGCGCCACTACGACGACATCAGTCGCCAGCTCTATGTCGAAGCCGGGCGCAGGGAGGAATTCATCAGGTTGCTGGGGGAGAAGGAGGAAATTTTCGATTTCGAATCGGCCATACGCCGCAAGGACGGCTCCGTCATCTGGATTTCGGAGAATGCGCGGGCCGTGAAGAACGCGGCGGGGAATGTCCTCTGCTACGAGGGCACGGTCATGGACATCACCCAGCGCCGCGCCATGCAGCAGGCCCTGGACCGGCAAATGGCCCTCTTCGGCCAACTGTTCGAGGATTCCCCTCTCGCCATCGCCCTGGTGGACACCGTGGGCCGCATCGTCGAGGTCAACGGCGGCTTCGAGACCCTTTTCGGCTACAGGCGAGGCGACATCCTGGGTAAGGACAACAGGCTCTTCATCGTGCCCGAGGAGCAGCTGTCCGAGATCAACAGCATCCGCCAGCGCATCCTCGACGGCGAGACGGTGCAGCGGGAGACGCTCCGACGGACCAGCCGGGGAGACATCGTCCCGGTCAACATTCTGGGTCATCCGGTGCGCATCGCCGGCGAGATCACCAACATATTCTGGATCTACCAGGACATCTCCGAACGCAAGGAGTTCGA
>CAXNFJ010000131.1:0-5982 GCA_964201165.1 Desulfomicrobium sp. | reverse complement strand
ACCGTGCCCTTCCCCATGCTCTCCGACGGCGGGGGCAGGGTCGGCACAATGTACGGCATCTACGATGAATCTAGCGGCGTGGACGTGCGCGGACGCTTCCTGATCGACCCGGACGGAAACGTGCAGGCTTACGAAGTGCTGACTCCGCCCGTTGGACGCAACGTGAACGAGACCCTGCGCCAGATCCAGGCCTTCCAGCTGGTGCGCGAGAGCAAGGGCACCAAGGCCACGCCTTCGGGCTGGAAGCCGGGCAAGCCGGTCCTGAGCCCCGGCCCCGGTCTGGTCGGCAAGGTCTGGGAGGTCTGGACCGTGGACAAGGCATTTGATTGAGCCAGGCAATACCCAAAAAATTCCAAACCGGTGCCGGTCTCCGCGCACCGGTTTTTTATTGCGGCATCATTTTCCTTTCTTTTCATGGGTGAGGGATTTAATCAAATGATTGATAAAATCAACTGATTGATTTATTCCCCCACGCATGAACATCGATCTGCTCCACGAGGTTGCGCCCAGCCGGGCGAATCTTGCCAAGGCCCGGCTGCTTGAAGCCGGACTGCAATGTTTCGCCGATCGCGGGCTCAAAGGCGTGACCATCCGCGAGATCGCCCGGATTTCCGGCCAGAACTCGGCCGCCATCACCTACTACTTCGGCGGCAAGGAAGGTCTATACACGGCTGTCCTGGAAGCGGTGATGCGTTTCTTCAAGAACCACGTGCTTGTCGCCGAGAAAACGTACGGCAACAGCCCGCCTGTGGAGGAGATGAGCCCGGAACAGGCCGTGGTGCTCCTGAAACGAATCCAGCGTGATTTCACCCTCGGCATTCTCACCGACGCCAAGGCCACCCAGTTCGCCCTACTCATGGTCAGGGAGCAGACCCAACCCACGGCCGCCTTCGAAACCCTGTACACGGATACAGTGGAACCGCTACACAGGATGCTGTCCACCATCCTGGCCCGCATCACGGGCGACGACCCCGCTTCTCCCAGGGCCGTGCTCCGGGCGCACTCCTTCATCGGTCAGCTGCAGTCTTTTGTCATGGCCAGGGAAACTCTGCTCAGACGCATGGGCTGGCCCTGCTACGACCCGGACCGCGCAGCCCAGGTGGCCGACAGCCTCGCCGACAGTCTGGACATTTTCGTGGCCGGATTCAAGGCCCGGACTCAACCGCAACCGGACACCAACGCATGAAACGCATACTCCCCTTTATTCTTCTCCTGCTCGCGGCTGCGGCCGGCTGGTATGTCTGGAGCACCCAACGCGCGGCCCGCGACAACACGCCGCCCTCATTTCATGGCAACATCGATATCCGTGAGGTCCGGCTCGGATTCCGGATCGGCGGCAGGTTGCAGGACGTTTTGAAGGAGGAGGGCGACGAGGTCGAGGCCGGAGAGATCGTGGCCAGGCTGGATGCCGAACCCTATCAAAACGCAGTGGACCAGGCCGAAGCCCAGGTCGGTCAGCTTTCGGCCCGCCTGGCCGAACTGCGCAACGGGAACCGCCCCGAAGAAATCGAACAGGCACGCAAGAACCTGGCCGCAACCGAGGCCGGCCTGGAAAACGCACGCCTCATCTTCGAGCGGCAGAAGCAGCTTGTCGACAGCGGCGCCGTGGCCCGGCAGGACTTCGACACCGCCCGCTCAGCGTATCAAACGGCGCAGGCCCGCCGCGACGGAGCCAGGGCGGCCCTCGATCTCATCAATGCCGGAACGCGTGCCGAGCAGGTCGCCCAGGGCGAAGCCAACCTGGAAGCCGCCCGCGCGGCCCTGGCCCAGGCCCGGACCGGGCTTGCCGACACCGTGCTCACCGCTCCGGAAGCAGGGGTGGTCCTGACCCGGGTCGTTGAGCCCGGAAGCATGGTCCAGGCCGGGGGAACGGCCCTGAGCGTCAGTCTTCTCTCTCCGTTGCGGGCTCGGGCCTACGTACCCGAACCGCAGCTGAATCTCATTTATCCCGGCCGCAAGGTGCTCGTGTTCACGGACTCGTACCCGGAGCCTTTCCACGGCCAGATCGGGGACGTGTCCCCCCGGGCCGAATTCACGCCCAAATCGGTGGAGACCGCCGAGTTGCGCACCGCCCTGGTCTACCGCTTCCGGGTGGTCATCCATGACGGGGACCGGACCTTGCGCCAGGGCATGCCGGTCACGGTACGCCTGGACGGAGAATGACCATGCCCGGGGCCGTCAGCCTGAACGCTGTCCGCAAGAAATTCAAGGGCATGGATGCGCCCGCCCTGGACGACATTTCCGGGACCGTCCGCAGCGGACAGATCACCGGCATCGCCGGACCGGACGGCGCGGGCAAAACCACGCTCATGCGCCTTATGGCCGGATTGCTGCGCCGCGACGGGGGCGACATGTCGGTTCTTGGTCATGACCCCGAGCGCGAGGGTGCCGCGTTGCGCCCCCGTGTCGGCTACATGCCCCAAAAATTCGGACTCTACGAAGACCTCCGCGTCATCGAGAACCTGAACCTGCACGCGGACCTGCGCGGTCTCACCGGCACGGCGCGAGAGGAAACCTTCGCTTCGCTCCTGTCCTTCACCGACCTGCACCCCTTCACGGACCGCTTGGCCGGCAAACTGTCGGGCGGCATGAAACAAAAACTCGGCCTCGCCTGTGCGCTGCTGGGCAAACCGGACCTGCTTCTCCTGGACGAACCAGGGGTGGGCGTGGACCCCATCTCACGGCGCGAACTGTGGAAAATCGTGCGCGAACTGGCCGGTCGGGGCATCGCCGTGGTCTGGAGCACGGCCTACCTGGAGGAGGCCGAAGCCTGCGATGAGGTCCTGCTCCTGAACAACGGCTCGCTCCTTTTCGCAGGGAAGCCCGGGGATCTCACCGGGACAATGGCCGGCCGCTGCCAGCACTTGCGCGGCGTGACCGGACGGCTGCGACAGGCCCTTGGCACCATGCTGCGCCGACCCGAGGTCACCGACGGGGTCATCCAGGGCCAAAGCCTGCGCATCGTGCTTCAGAAAGGCGCAAGCACACCTGATCCAAAAAAACTGCACGTACCCGGCGAACCGGTCTGGCATGAGGTCGCGCCCCGCTTCGAGGACGCCTTCATCGATCTGCTCGGCGGGGGGCCCGGCGGGGAATCCGCCTTGGCCGCGTCCATGCGGCCAAGGGCCGAAGTGCGCGAGAGCCTCATCACGGCAGAAGAGCTGACCAAGAGTTTCGGCAGCTTCATTGCGACCGATCATGTCAGCTTCGAAGTCCGGCAGGGCGAAATATTCGGGCTCCTGGGGCCCAATGGGGCAGGCAAGTCCACGACCTTCAAGATGATGTGCGGACTCTTGAAACCCACATCGGGCCGGGCCAAGGTCATGGGCATCGATCTTCGGCGCAGTCCGGCCCGGGCACGGCAGCGGCTGGGCTACATGGCCCAGAAATTCTCCCTCTACGGCAAGCTGACCGTGCGCCAGAACCTGGACTTCTTTTCCGGCGTGTACGGACTGGGCAGGGAACGGCAACGCAAGGCCGTGGAAGGCATGATCGAATCCTTTCATCTGCAGCCCTTTCTCAAAGCCGTCACCGACACCCTGCCGCTGGGCTTCAAGCAGCGCATCGCCCTGGCCTGCGCGGCCATGCACGAACCGGACATCCTCTTTCTGGACGAGCCCACCTCCGGCGTGGACCCCATCACCCGGCGCGAATTTTGGAACCATATCAACGGGGTGGTCGAAAAAGGCGTGACCGTCATGGTCACCACCCATTTCATGGACGAAGCCGAATACTGCGACCGCATCGGCCTGGTCTACCAGGGCCGGCTCATTGCCCTGGCTCCCCCTGACGACCTCAAGGCCAGCGTGGCCGGGCCGGCTTTGCCCGATCCGACCATGGAAGACGCCTTCATCGAACTCATCCACCGCCAGGACCACCCATGAGCATTCTGTCCCTGCGCAGACTGGCGGCCCTGTGCCGCAAGGAAACACTGCAGATCCTGCGCGACCCCAGCACCGGCATCATCGCCTTTGCCCTGCCCCTGATCCTGCTGGTCATCTTCGGCTACGGACTCAATCTGGACACGAGCGTCATCCGCTTGGGACTTTGCGACGAGGATGGCGGACCCGAAGCCGCCTCATTCACGGCGCAACTCACGGGCTCCCCCTATTTCAAGGTCACCCGGGGCTCTCGCGCTACGCTCGATGACCTGCTGGAAACCGGGCAGGTGCGCGGCTACGTGGTCCTGGCCCAGGATTTTTCCCGAATCCTGAGCCGAGGTGACGGAACGGCCCCCATACAGGTCATCACCGACGGGGCCGAACCCAATACTGCTTCTTTTGTCGGCGCCTATGTCAAAAACGCCTGGCAGGGCTGGCGGCAGGCCCATGCCCGCGACCGCGGCGAAACGAGCGCCCAAGGTGCGGACATGCAGGTCCGCTACTGGTACAATCCGGCCGCCATCAGCCGCCACTATCTCATCCCCGGCACCATCACCATCATCATGACGGTCATCGGGGCCATGCTGACCTCCCTTGTCGTCGCCCGCGAATGGGAACGCGGAACCATGGAGGCCCTCCTGGCCTCCCCCGTGACCCGGACCGAACTGCTCCTGTCCAAGCTCCTGCCCTATTATGTCCTGGGCATGATCTCCATGGGCGTGGTGGCGTTTTGCGCGGTGCGGTTCCTGGGCGTGCCGTTTCGCGGATCCGTGGGAGCCCTGCTGCTGGTGACGACGGTCTTTCTGCTCAGCATGCTGGGCATCGGCCTGCTCATCTCCTCTATCATGCGCAACCAGTTCGACAGCGCCCAGACCACCCTCAACGTGGCCTTTCTGCCCTCGGTCATGCTCTCGGGGGCATTCTTCGTCATCGCCAGCATGCCCGCCCCGATCCGGGCGCTGACCTACATGCTGCCGCCCCGCTATTTCGTCACGTCTCTGCAAACCATATTCCTGGCCGGGGACGTGTGGGAGCTCCTGCTCCCGGACATCGCCTTTCTGACCGCCACCAGCATCATCTTCCTGACTCTGACCGCACGCAAAACCGCGCGCCGCCTGGACGGATGACCCATATGGACACCCTGCTCCGCATCCTGGCCCTGATCAAAAAGGAATTGCAGATGCTTCTGGCCGACCCGCAAAGCCGCAAGCTGGTGGTGATACCGGTCCTGCTGCAGGTCATTCTGTTTCCCCTGGCCGCCACCCTGGAAGTGAAAAACAATTCCCTGGCCGTGCTGAACGAGGACGGGGGACAGGCATCCCTGGAACTGCAGCAGCGTCTTGTCCGGGCCGAGGCCTTCAGCCAGGTGCTGTATCTGACCGGGGCCGCCCAAATCGCCCCGACTCTGGACGGACAAAAAGCCATCGTCGTGATCCGCTTTCCCTCGGATTTTTCGCGTCAGGTCGCAGCCGGCGCCCCCGCTCCCCTGCAACTGCTCCTGGACGGCCGCCGCTCCAACAGCGCCCAGATCGCGACCAGCTACATTCAGGACATCACCACTGGATATTTCAACGAACGCGCCCTGGCCGCCGGCAAGACCCCGGCTTCGGAACTGATCGTGCGCCACCGCTACAACCCGAACCTGGAATACCAATGGTTCATCCTGCCCAGTCTGGTGGGCATCATCCTGACGGTCAGCGCTCTCATCCTCACGGCCTTGTCCGTGGCCCGGGAACGGGAGCACGGCACCTTCGAGCAGCTTCTGGTCTCGCCCCTGACCACGGAGATGATCATGATCGGCAAGGCCTCGGCCGTGATGCTGGTCGGACTTTTTCAGGCCACCGTCATCATTCTGGCCGCGCTTTTCGTGTACAAGGTGCCCCTCTCGGGCTCCCTTGCCCTCATCTATACCAGCAGCGTGCTCTATTTCGCCGCCTTGGTGGGCGTGGGCCTCTTCATCAGCGCCATCTGCGCCACCCAGCAGCAGGCCTTCCTGGGCGCATTCGCCTTCATCATGCCGGCCATTCTGCTCTCGGGCTATACCTCGCCGGTGGAGAACATGCCGCAGTGGCTGCAGACAGTGACCTGGATCAACCCCATC
>CAXNFJ010000130.1:0-6008 GCA_964201165.1 Desulfomicrobium sp. | reverse complement strand
ATGCTGCTGCAGATCGTGGTGCTTCGGCCCTTGCAAAACCTGACCAAACATGCCGCCAGGCTGCAAAGGGAAGGGGATTATTCCGTACGCCTCAATCTGCATCGGGGCGACGAGGTCGGCCTGTTGGCCAACAGTTTCGACACCATGGTCCAGACCATAAGCGACCGTACCGAGGACCTCAAACGGGCCAATGAGCGGTTGACCCAGCTTTCCCTGCGTGACGGGATGACCGGCATCGCCAACCGCCGCATGGTCGACTCCTATTTGAAACAGGAGTGGCGCCGGGCCATGCGGGATCAATCGCCCATATCCCTCATCCTCGCTGATGTGGATTTTTTCAAGAACTACAATGACTCCCACGGTCATCAGCAGGGAGACCAATGCCTTATCGCCGTGGCCGCCGTCCTGCAGGGACAGATTCAACGCCCTGCGGATCTGGTCGCCCGCTACGGCGGAGAAGAGTTTCTCATCATCCTGCCCAATACCGACGCTGACGGGGCCCTGCACATGGCCGAAGCGTTGCGCCAAGCCGTGCTTGACCTGCGCATGGAGCACAGAGCGTCGGCAGTCGAATCCGTCGTGACGATGAGCCTGGGCGTGATAACCCTGGTGCCTCAACAGGAGGAGGGGGATTGCGGCATTGATCTGCTGCTCGAAGGGGCGGATAGGGCCTTGTATCAGGCCAAAAAGCTGGGCCGCAACCGGGTGATCAGCTGGATGCATCCTCAACCCCCCATTGCCGGCCAGGACACGTCTTCCGTGTAAATTTTCCCGCCGCCCGGCTGTCCCGTGGCGGTTTTCGTTTCTTCTGCAAATACCGGCTTCGGGCCGGACAAGGAAATATATGTCTTTTGATTCTTTCGGGTTACCGCCCACCCTGGTTCAGGCCCTGACCGCGCGCGCCTTGGATGTTCCCCTGCCGGTACAGGAAGGCGCGCTGCCCGTGCTTCTGGCCGGAAAGTCGGCCATGCTGGTTTCTCGGACCGGCTCGGGCAAAACCCTGGCCTATCTGCTGCCCATTTTGGCGCGGATCAATCCGGACGCCATGCAGGTTCAGGCCATGGTCCTGGCCCCGACCCACGAACTCGCCATGCAAATCTACCGCGTGGCCTCGGACTTATCCCGGGACGCGGGACTGGGCGTCCGGGTGCAGTCACTCATCGGCGGAGCTGCGGTCAGCCGCCAGATCGATGGGCTCAAAAAAAAGCCGCACCTGGTGATCGGATCGGCGGGGCGCGTCACTCATTTGATGGAACTCGGGAAACTCAAGCTGCGGGACCTCTCCTGGCTGGTTCTCGATGAAGCGGATCGTCTGCTCATCGAAGAAGGGCTGGAACATATCCGAAAAATCACCGCGGAATTGGGAGCGGAGACACGCTTCGTTTTCGTCTCCGCCACCGAAGGCCCGGCCACGACCCGCATCGCGCGCGGCCTGGCACCAAATCTGGAATTCGTACGCCTGCATGACTCGATCAGCCCGGCCATCCGGCACTGCTATCTGGTCTGCGAGGAACGGGACAAGATCGACTGGTTGCGCAAGACCCTGCGCGGACTCATGCCCAAGCGGGCGCTGGTCTTCGTGCACCGGGGGGCCAGCGCCGAGCGAATGGCCGAACGGCTGGATTACCACCAGCTGGCTGTGGCCGACCTGCACGGAGCCAAGGATAAATTCGACCGCCAGGCCGCCCTGGATGGATTTCGCAAAGGTCAGGCTCAGGTGCTCATCGCCTCCGACATCGCGGCCAGAGGCCTGGACATCGCCGGGGTGGAACTGGTGGTCAATGTGGACGTGCCGAGCCAGAGCCGGGATTATCTGCACCGCGCCGGACGCACGGGACGGGCCGGGGCCGAAGGGCTCGTGCTGTCGCTCATGACCGCCGCCGAAAGCCGTTTGGCCAAGCGTTATGCGGACGAGCTGGGCATCGTGGTGGAACATGTGGCGCTCCTGCGCGGAGCCCTTGTCCCGGCGATCGACGGAGACGTGCAGACCCTGCGCCCGGCCCCTCGTCCCTTCGGACCGGGGTCTGGCAAGGGCGGCGCGAACAAGAGACCTTTCAAAGCCTCTGGCGTCAAACCGGATTCTCCCGCATCCGATTCCCCTGCCAAACCTGGAGCGGACCGGACACAATCAAAAACCGATCGTCCTGACAGCAAGCCTCGACCTGAACGGGCCAAAGAAAAACCCGCAGGCGCGGACCATGTCAATTCCGCCCCTCCCGCACCCCGATCCGATTCCGCAAAAAGCCCCGGCTCCAAATCCCGAGACGGTGCGACTTCTGGCCCGGACAAAAAAGGCGATGCTTCGCCCGGCTCTTCCTCCGGCTTTCCGGGACGGCGGAGCGCGCATGGCCCTTCCGGAAAGAAAGGCTCACCCGGCCAGGTCCGCCCTTCGCGCCCCGGAGCCAACTCCAAAGACTCCGGCCGCAAACCTGCCCGGAACTCTGGACGTAACAAAACCTCGTAAATCTCCAGCAGCCCGGATCGAACCTCTCGTCCGGGCTTTTTTTCCCTCGCCAATCTGCCGCATGTGTCGGAATCCTTGCCGAGCCAGATACCCAGTCTTAAATTTTATCACGCAACCTCCCAAAACCATTATTGACAAGGGCGGCAACTCGGCTGTAGTTGGCGCATTGATGTTATGATTTTGTATTACGTGTTATTTATTACGATGCATTTTCATTCCCATACTCTTAACATGCTGGTCTCGGGACGATCCGTGCTGCACGCGACCGCCCAGGACAGGAGGTGACGTCACGATGATGCTCAGGACTCTTCTGCTCTGTGTCACTCTGGTTTTTTGCGCCGCAAACCTTGCGCTGGCCCATTTCGGCATGGTTATTCCCTCGGCCGGCACGGTCGGGGACAAGAAAGATGCCGCACTCGGACTATCCCTGTCCTTTTCCCATCCCATGGAAATGGTCGGCATGCCCCTCGTGCCCCCCGCGTCCTTCAAAGTCTTCGTTGATGGCGCCGGCGAAGAGCTGCGTGCAACCCTCAAGCCTGTCACGATCATGGGCCACCCGGCGTGGAATGCCGCCTACACCATCAAGAAACCCGGCGTGTACCAGTTTGTCATGGAGCCCGCTCCGTATTGGGAACCGGCCGAGGACTGCTTCATCGTCCATTACACCAAGACCTACGTGGCCGCCTTTGGTGAGGAAGAGGGTTGGGATGAACCGGCTGGCCTCAAGACCGAAATCGTGCCCCTGACCCGGCCGTTCGGCAATTACGCGGGCAACGTCTTTCAAGGCCGGGTTCTGCTCGACGGCAAGCCTGTGGCAGGCGCCATGGTCGAGGTGGAATTCTACAACAAGGACGGCAAGTTTGAAGCACCCAACGAGTACATGATCACCCAGGTGGTCAAGGCCGACGAAAGCGGCGTGTTTACGTATGGCGTGCCCTTTGCGGGATGGTGGGGCTTTGCGGCCTTGAACACGTCCACGGAAAAGAGGGACCACGAGGGCACCCCCAAGGATGTGGAACTCGGTGCCGTGCTGTGGACGGAATTTCTTGAACCCGTGCGCAAATAACGCCATACTGGAATCCGACAGCGGTTCGGAAGTGTCGACATGCCGGGCATGGGCACATGCCCGGTTTTTTGTGCGCAGCGCCAGTCGAATTGAGCGAAGAGGGGAGCATATCGTGCATATTTCCGAAGGAGTTCTTTCTCCCGCCATTCTGGGCCTGGGCGCGGCCCTGTCCGCGGGGTGCACGGCCATGGGTCTGCGCCACCTGGATTATGACCGCCTCATGACCGTTGCCATCCTGGCAGCGGCTTTTTTTGTGGGCTCGCTCATCCATGTGCCCATCGGGCCGGCCAGCGCCCACCTGATCCTGAATGGGCTGCTCGGCGTTATACTGGGATGGGCCGCCTTTCCGGCCATCCTCGTCGCGCTCATGCTGCAGGCCGTGCTCTTCCAATACGGCGGTTTCACGGTCCTGGGGATCAACGCCTTCAACATGGCCTTTCCCGCCGTGCTCGGTTTTTATCTCGCGCGCCCCCTGCTGGTCCGCCCCGGCCGAATCCGCAGCGTGGCCGCCTTTTGCTGCGGAGCCTTTTCCGTGGCCGGAGCCGCACTGCTCACGGCCCTTTCCCTGGCGTATACGGACGAAGGCTTCCTGCAGGCCGCCCGACTTTTGTTCCTGGCCCATATCCCGGTCATGGTGGTGGAAGGAATCGTGACAATGCTCGCGGTGTCCTTTTTGGCCAAGGTCCGGCCCGAAATCCTGCGTTTTGCCTGAACTGTGACGGAGGGAGCTGTGCGTATTTTTTTTTTGCTGCTTATTTTAGGATTGTTGCCCCATTCCCAGGCTCTGGCCCACCGGGTCAATATCTTCGCCTACGTGGAGGGTGCCGAGGTGGTGGTCGAATGCAGCTACAGCAAGTCGAAACGAGTCAACCATGGCAGCATCGATGTCCTGGAAGCGAGCAGCGGGAACTCCCTGCTGCAGGGAGAAACGGATGAGATGGGGCATTTCCGCTGTCCCGTTCCCGACGCGGCCCGCGCATCCGGCTCCGACCTGCGCATTCTGCTCCGAGCCGGGGAAGGGCACCAGAATGAATGGATCGTGGAGGCGGCGGAGTTCATGACTGCGGGGAAAACCGTATCCGCGCCGGAGGCCAAATCAACGTCAGGGACAGCCCCTTCCGGACTGCACGCCGCGCCGATCCCCATGTCCGGGAGCCTCTCCCGCGCCGATATGGAAGAGCTCATCAACGCGGCCCTGGACGCCAAGCTCGCCCCCCTGAAACGCGCACTGTTGGAACAGGCCGAAGGCGGGCCGGGAGTGAGGGAGATTGTGGGAGGCATCGGCTGGATTTTCGGATTGATCGGCATCGCCGCCTATTTCAAAAGCAAATCCCGTGTTTGACGAGCCCTTTGCCCACGGACACTCCCTGGTCCACAGCCTGGACCCCAGGGTGCGACTGGCCATGGCCGCGCTCTTTTCCATCTGTGTGGCCTTGGTCAGGACCCCCTTCGCCGCTGGCGCGGCCCTGGTTCTGGCCGGGGCAATCCTGGGCCTGAGCCGGCCACCCGCGGCCCTGCTCTTCAGGCGCATCGCCCTGGTCAACGTCTTTGTTCTCTTTTTATGGCTGACGGTGCCCCTGACCATGCCCGGCCACCCATACGCGGGTCTGGGCCCCCTGACCTTCAGCCGGGAAGGGATCGAGCTGGTCTGGCTCGTGACCCTCAAATCAAACGCCATCCTACTGACCTTCCTGGCCCTGGCCACGACCATGGATTCCCCGACCATGGGACATGCCCTGGACCGCCTCGGCGTGCCGTCCAAGCTGGTATTTCTCTTTCTTTTCACCTACCGCTACCTGCACGTCATCGCCGACGAATGGCAACGGCTGGTCACGGCGGCACGGCTGCGCGGGTTCGTGCCCCGGACCGGAATGCACACGTACCGTACCACCGGACATCTGCTCGCCATGGTCCTGGTCAACAGCTTCGACCGCTCGGGTCGAGTGTATCAGGCCATGATTCTGCGTGGGTTCGAAGGACGGTTTGTGTCCGTGGTTCATTTTCAGGCCCGGACCCGTGACGCACTCTTTGCTCTTTCATGGATAACGGCCATGACCGGCCTGATGCTGATGGATTTTTTCCCGGAGGCTTTGCGTGTCTGAAACCCCCATTTTTGCCCTGGAACACGTTTCCTTTGCCTATCCGTCGGGATGCGCGGTCCTGCACGACGTGACCTTCGCTTTCGCACCCGGACAGAAGGTCGGCCTCTATGGCACCAACGGCAGCGGCAAAACCACCCTTTTTCAAATCATCATGGGCTTGGTGACGCCTCAACGCGGGCACGTTCTTTTTCACGGCCACCCGGTGTGCGGTGAAAAAGAATTTCGGACTCTGCGAAGGGAAGTGGGCTTGGTTCTGCAAAACGCCGAGGACCAACTCTTCAACCCCACGGTGCTCGATGACGTGGCCTTTGGTCCCTTGAACCTGGGACTGTCCGCGGCCGAGGCTCGGGAACGGGCCATGCAGACCCTGGAGGGC
>CAXNFJ010000129.1:0-6022 GCA_964201165.1 Desulfomicrobium sp. | reverse complement strand
AGGGGAGTGAAAAAGGGGAAGAGTAGCTCCGTTGGGAGGCGCTGAAACGTGTGCAACAAACAGACGTAGCTAAAATCCTTTGGATGACAGCAGACGGTCCAGCTGATTGGCGAACTCCTGCCGGTCCCGGGCGCTCAGGGCCGACGGCCCGCCGGTCATGACTCCGCTGCCGCGCATTTCGTCCAGGAAATCGCGCATGGTCAGGCGACTGCGGATGTTGTCCGGTGTGAACAGTTCGCCCCTGGGGCTCAGTCCCACCCCGCCCTTCTCAATGACTCCCGCGGCCAGAGGGATGTCCGTGGTGATGACCACATCCCCGCTTTGAGCCTGCTCTGTGATGGCCAGGTCCGCCTTGTCAAATCCCGCGCCCACCTGTTGAAATTCAATATATTCCGACCTCGGTGTGGGAAAACGCGAGTTGGCCACCAGGATCAGGCGCACTTTTCGGCGCTCGGCCGCCCGGTACAGGACATCCTTGACCACTCTGGGGCAGGCGTCCGCATCAACCCATATGCGCATGTTTGTCTCCCTCGTCCTGGTCAGGAATTCCGGCCATTGTGGGCATCCGGGTAATGGGCGCGCAGGAAAAGGCCGGGCGCGAATTCCGGATGGTCGCAGTGCAGCAGCAGGCGAAGGCCGCTGTGGGCCGTGCCGACGCGAAACCCTTCCTCTTTTTCCACGCCGTAGTCGCCGGGGGACAGAACCGGGCGACGCAGGCCGGGAAGCACTATTTCCAGCGGTTCGTCCGTCTGGAAACGGTGTTTGACATCCATGAGCCACAGACCCGGACGGACAGGTTCAATCAGTTTGCCCACGATGTTCTTTTTGAGGGTTCTGGGCAGCGCCGGGCGCAGGGCGATGCGCTCGGGAGTGAAGAATCCGGTGGACAGGGGGCGGGTTCCGAGCTGCTGCAGTTCTTCCAGATAGAGTTCCGGCCGAAAGTTTCCGGCGGTCAGGTCGTCCAGTGCCGTGCGGTAAATGTCCGTGACCTGAGCCAGATAGGAGGGCGTTTTCATCCGGCCTTCGATTTTGACGCTGTGGATGCCCACTTGCTGGAACCAGCGCAGATACTTGACCAGGCACAGGTCCTGGGCGCCCATGATCTGGGTGTATTCCTCATCCTCGCAGATTTCCCACATGTCCTGGCCCGGACGCAGCCGCTCCTCCAGCCGCACGGCCGTGATTTTGTAATCGAAGCGGCAGGGATGGGTGCACAGGCCCAGGTTGCCCGAACGCCGGTTCAGGTGGGCCGAGAGCAGGCAGCGGCCGGAGATGGCCATGCACATGGCTCCGTGGACAAATACTTCCAGCTCAATGTCCCGGACTTTTTGGGCCATGGCCCGGATGCGTCGGGCTCCGAGTTCCCTGGCCACGTTGATCCGGCACACGCCCTGGTCTCGCCAGAACATGGCGGAGGCGGAATTGGAGGTGTTGGCCTGGGTGGAAAGATGGATGGGGATGTGCGGCACCCGTTTTTTCGCCATGGACACGATGCCGGGGTCGGCGATGATGATGCCGTCCACCGCGCAGGATTCCAGTTCCTCAAGATAGCGTTCCACGGTGCCCAGGTGTTCTTCCCAGGCCAGCAGGTTCAGGGTGAAATAGACCTTGGCGCCCTGGCTGTGAGCCTGCTGTACGGCGATGTTCAATTCGGGAAAGGAAAATCCGTCGGTTTTGGCGCGCAGGCTCAAGGACTGCCCGCCCAGATACACGGCATCGGCTCCGTAGCGCAGGGCCGTGGACAATTTGTCCGGGTCGCCGACCGGGACGAGAAGTTCGGGAAGTGGATTCATGAGTTATGAGCAGTGTGGAAGGTGATGGCCCCGTGCCAGGCGGGATTCTTTCATGCGCCGCACCAGATCGTACGATGGTCGCAGGCCGCCCTTGCCCCGGCCGAGGGCGATGTTTGGCTTGTTGTCGCCATGAAAGTCGGAGCCTGCGCTGGGAAGAAGGTCGAACTTGCGGCACAGGCTTGCATAGGTGTTGGTCTGGGCCTGGGTATGCATGGAATAAAAGACCTCCATCCCGTCGAGTCCCCAGCCTTTCAGGTCCTGCAGCACGTTGTCCAACTCTTTGCCGGCCAGTCGCAGGGTGCAGGGATGGGCCAGAATGACCGTGGCGTTTTCATCCTTCAAAAAATCAATGGCCTCACGCGGGAGCAGCTTTTCCTTGGGTGCGTAGCCCTTGGTGCCGGGCCGCAACCAATGGAGGAACGCATCCTGAAAATTGAGGGCCAAACCTTTGTTGATGAGCAGTTGCGCGATGTGGGGCCGGCCGATGGTGCCGCCATTGGCGATTTCCTCCAGCTCATCATACGTGATGTCCACCCCATAGCTGTTCAGGTTGTGGATGATGCTCTCATTGCGGGATTTGCGCAGGTTGGTCAGGTGATCCAGCGTGACTTGGAGGCGGACGGGTTTAAGCGGCAGCCACAGCCCGAGCAGATGCATGCTGCCGTGTTCGGAATGGACGCTCAGTTCGCATCCGCCGATGACTTCCAGGCCGAGTTCGCTTCCGGCCGCGCAGGCCTCGGGCAATCCTTGAACCGTGTCATGATCGGTCAGCGCGATGGCTTTGAGGCCCGTGGCCACGGCCGCCGCCACGAGTTCCGACGGTGTGAGGGTGCCGTCGGATGCGGTGGAGTGGGTATGAAGATCGATTTCCGGCATGATTCATTGGGTACGGCAGGGGCCGGAGGATGACAAGGGGGTTCGCGCCAGGGACGTGGCAATAAAAAACGGCACGCACTCGACGTGCGTGCCGGACAATGCTCCGCAGGGGATTATTTGAAGCGGTAGGTGATTCTACCACGGGTCAGATCATAGGGGGAGAGCTCCACCTTGACCCGGTCGCCTGGCAGGATGCGGATGTAAAATTTGCGCATCTTTCCGGAGATATGTCCGAGCACCTGATGACCATTTTCCAGACGAACCAGAAACATGGCATTGGGCATGGCTTCCTCGACGACACCTTCAACTTCAATAGACTCTTCCTTGGCCATATAAAAAGGATACCTTCTCTGTTTGCAGTAGTTTTGTTTTAAAGACAGGATTCCTTACCCGCTTGATTCATAAATGACAAGGCCGGATATCCTCATGTGTTCGGACTCATGCTTTCGGGCGGACAATGGGCTCATCTGCGAAAACTGCGAGGGAAAGAATATGCAGGTTCGCATCCGCCTGCTGGCCTCTTCGATGGGCTTCATGTTCCTTCATGTATAACAAGGAGATGAGTCTGCGCGAAGTCATGCTCAAAATGCGATGTCGATGTTTTTTTTCTCGAAAGACAGGAAGTTTCATGGTAAAGGAGTGCACTTGGCAGACCATGAAATAGTCGTGAAATATTGGGAAGTTGGAAAATCTGTCTCATGCCAGGATCGGTGACCTTCATGTCATACACGCCCGCTCGGCAATCTCTGTCCAAACGCATTTCCCTCTCTTTGGGCCTTTTGTGCACGGCCATCATCCTGGTTGTTTCCGTCCTAGTGTTCGTCGTTCTCACTTGGCGAGTTGGGGATCGCATGCAGGCCCAAGCCGAGAACACAATCGCTTTTTTGGCTCAGGCGTTGGAGGCGCCTTTTTGGGGGCTGGACAAGGAGAGCGCCATGGCCGTGGCCCAGGCCACGGCCATGGACCGAAGCGTGGGGCTGCTTGAATTGCGCGACATCCGGGGTGAGCGATGGTTTGAACATAAAACAGGCAACGCCCTCTTCATTATCCGCGAAGCCGAGGTGCGACATGAAGGACAAATTATCGGCTTTATCGTGCTCGGTCTGGAAGAGTCATCCAGGACCAGAGCCGTGGCCGGCATCGGGATTGCCGGCGGGGGCATTGTCCTTATTGTCACCCTGGCGCAATACTTTTTGGCGACGTGGCTACTGCGGCGATATTTCCGGGGGCCTTTCCGTGACCTGGATGCATTGGTCGGGGCGTATGCCAGAGGGAATTACAATCCGGTCAATCCCGGGACGCAATACACGGAGTTCGAGCCGCTGGTGCACGCGTTCTTGGCCATGGGGCGGACAATCGAACGGCAGATGAGCGCCCTGCGGGAAAACGAGGAAAAATACCGGGCCATTTTCGACAATTCTCCGGTGGGCATTTTCCGCACCACCATCGACGGTTCGCTGGTGGAGGGGAACCCTTCCTTGGGGCGCATGTTCGGGTACGAGAACAGGGATGATTTTTTTTCAGCGGACGGGTTTCGGGTCGATCATGCCTATGCCGATCAGGCCTCACGTCAGAAGCTGTTGCGGGCATTGATGGCGTCCACGAGTTCGGCAAGCCTTGAGACCGAATTCGTGCGCAAAGATGGAACCCGCTTCGAGGGCCTGCTGACCGCGTCCGTCCAGCACGACGAAACCGGCCGGCCGGCATTTCTGAATGGGGTTGTCGAAGATGTCAGCGACCGCAAGCTGGTCGAAAAGCGTTTGCGCCAGTCCGAGGAAAAATTTTCGCGTCTTTTCCGCCTCTCTCCGGATGTCATTATCCTCATGAGTCTGGCTGAAGGACGCATCATCGACGTCAATGACGCCTTTTCCCGGCTCACGGGGTATGCCCATGCCGACGCCGTCGACAAGACCGCGTCGGAGCTCGGCTTGTACGACAGTCTGGTTGCGCGGGAAACGGTTCGAGATCTTGTGCGGGAATCTGGAATGATTGAAAATTTTGAATTTTTGCTCCGGCGCAAGGATGGTTCCGTGATCGAATGCGTGTTGTCCTGCCAAATGCTGCGCATCGACCAGGAGGATTGCGTCATGGCCGTGTTGCGGGACGTGACGGAATTCAAGCACATGCAGGAGATGATGATTCAGACCGAGAAAATGATTTCCGTGGGCGGCATCGCGGCGGGCGTGGCCCACGAGATCAACAATCCTCTGGGCATCATCATGGTCACCAGTCAGAATCTCGTTCAGCGGACCAAGCCGGACTTCCCCAAGAATCTTGAAGTGGCCCGGAGCATCGGTCTCGACATGGAATTGCTGGATAAATACATGCAAATCCGGGGGCTCCATGTTTTCATCAAGAATATCCAGGATGCCGCCGTGCGGGCTGCCGACATCATCCGCCACATGCTCGATTTCAGCCGGCGCAGTGAATCCAAGCGCAAGATTTGCGAGATGCGGGGCATTATCGAGCGGGCCATTCATCTGGCGGAGAGCGATTATGATCTCATGAAAAATTATGATTTCAAAAAGATACGGATAGTCTGGGAAGGCGATGAGAGGCTGCCCTTGGTCAACTGCACGGAAACCGAAATAGAACAGGTCTTTCTCAACCTGCTGCGCAACGCAGCCCAGGCCATTGCTTCGTCCCGGCAGGAGATAACGGAACCTCGCATCACCATCCGCACAAGCAGGAAAGAGGATCACGTGGTGGTTGAGGTGGAGGACAACGGTCCGGGCATGCCGCCCGAGGTGCAGCGCCGGGCCTTTGAGCCGTTTTTCACGACCAAGCCTCCCGGAGTGGGCACGGGTCTGGGGCTCTCCGTGTCCTATTTCATCATCACCCGCAGCCATGACGGGCGCATGCGCTTGGAATCACGTCCCAGCCAGGGCACGAAATTCATCATCGAACTCCCCGCCTCCGGGGCCATACCCGTCGAGGAGGAATAATGCTCCCGAGAATCATGATCCTGGATGACGAGGAGGATATCCGCGCCTGCCTTGCATGTTTCCTGGAAGATTTCGACGAATTCCACGTTCGTGCCGTCGATTCCGCTGAATCGGCGTTGGAGGAACTGCGGCGGGAGCCCGCGGACCTGTGCATTGTCGACATTCGCCTGCCCGCCATGAATGGAGCGGAATTCATCCGCATCGCCACGGAACAGGATCTGTGTCCTCGCCACATCCTGCATACCGGATCGACGGATTTTCGACAGTATGTCGATATCACGAGATTGCGCATGTGCGAGGACGATGTTTTCCAGAAGCCTTGCGACAGCATGGCCATGCTGGAACGAATCCGGCATCTGTTTCGGGAGGGTTGATGGTGTAGCTCGCGGAGCGTCTGGGATATTCCGG
>CAXNFJ010000128.1:0-6039 GCA_964201165.1 Desulfomicrobium sp. | reverse complement strand
TGTCAACGTGTCCCGCTCGGCCCTGGTGGTTGGCGGCGGCCTGGCCGGTCTGACCGCATCCATGGCCATCGCGGATCAGGGTTTCGGAGTCTGCCTGGTGGAGGGCGAGGAAGAGCTGGGCGGCATGGCCATGCGCCTGCACACCCAACTCGATGGCACGGACCCGCGCAAATACATGGAAGATCTTGTGGCCCAGGTCGAAAAGCATCCGCAGATCAAGGTCTTCAAGGATTCGCGCGTGGTTTTGTCGCGGGGCAGCGCGGGCCGCTTCCGCTCGGCCATCAGCGGCGCCGACGGCACCTTTCCGCTGGAGCACGGGGTGACCATCCTGGCAACAGGCGGCCACGAGGCCAAGCTCTATGAGAGCGGATTCTGCGTGCACAAGTCGGTCATGACGCATTTCGGTCTGGAGGAGAAACTGGCCACAGGCGTTCTGGACGTGGGCAACCTCAAGGCCGTGGCCATGATCCAGTGCTGGCGTTCCCGCGACGGCGGCGAGCGCAACTACTGCAGCCGGATCTGCTGTCCGGAGATGCTCAAGAATGTGCTGACCATGAAGGGGCGCAACCCCGACCTGCCCATCTATGTTTTCTATCGCGACATCATGGCCCAGGGGTTCCTCGAGACCTATTACACCCAGGCGCGCAAGGCGGGCGTGATCTTCATCCGCTACGAACTGGACAATCCGCCCAAGGTCGCCTTCATCGACGGCAAGCCCGTGATCACGGCGCTGGACCCGGTCCTGGGTGCTCAGGTTCGTGTCGAGGCGGACATCCTGTCCCTGTCGAGCGGGGTGGAGCCCAACGATGTGGAGGATCTGGTGGAAATCTTCGGGGTGGAGGTCAACGCGCACGGGTTTTTCCAGGAAGCCGACAGCAAATGGCGGCCTGTGGATTTCCTGAAGCAGGGCGTCTACATGTGCGGGTTGGCGCATTCGCCCCGGCGCATGGCCGAAACCGTGGCCTCGGCCAAGGCGGCCGCCCAGCAGGCCCTGCGCATCCTGTCCGCCGGCAAGGTGGCGCGGGAACACGTGGTGGCCACGGTTCGTCCGTCGCTGTGCTCCCTGTGTCAGGCGTGTGTCTCGGCATGCGCTTACGGGGCGCGGAGCGTGGACCTCGAACATGAACAGATCCTGGTCGATGAATTGCTCTGCCAGGGCTGCGGCGCCTGCGCGGCCGTCTGCCCCAACAGCGCCACGGTGCTCTCGGGCTTCCATGACGGACCCATGATGGCGGTCATCGACGCCGCCCTGGAACAATTGGCCTAAGCCAAGGAAAGGTGGATCATGAACCAGACGAAACCCCAGACATGGAGCCCGGATCCCGCGACCCGGGAGATTCTTGAAGAGCTGCGCGACGAGGTCGGGGCTTGCATGCAGTGCGGGACGTGCACCGCGTCGTGTCCCAACGGCTTCGCCATGGACGTGACGCCCCGGCAGATGTGGCGGATGGTGCAGTTCGGCATGCTGGACCGGATCCTTGAGAGCACAACGTTCTGGATGTGCTCGTCCTGCTACATGTGCACCCTGCGCTGCCCGCGTGGCCTGAAATTGACGCGGGCCATGGGAGCCCTGAAGCGTTTGGCGAGGCGCCGCGGGACGTGGCGGGTCCGGAAGAACAGCGCTTTTTATGACGCGTTCATGGAAAATATCGAGAAATACGGGCGGGTGCAGGAGACAAGCCTCATGCCCGGCTACTTCCTGAAAAGCCGGGACCCCTTGCTGCCCTTGCACTATCTGCCCCTCGGGGTGCGCATGATGCGGGCGGGCAAGCTGCACACCCCGAATGGCACCCAGAAGGGACGGCTCAAGGAGCTCTTCGCCAAGGTGCGGGAGATGGAGGAGGAATCATGAAATACGCCTATTACCCCGGCTGCTCCCTCCAGGAAAGCGCTCGGGAGTTCGATGTGTCCGTGCGGGCCATCATGGCCGGCCTGGGGGTGGAACTGATCGATATTCCGGACTGGACCTGTTGCGGGGCCAGCGCGGCCGAACCGGTCAGCGAACTCATGAATTACGCGCTCCCGGCCCGAAATCTGGCCTTGGCCGAGAGCTCCCTGGCCGGCCTCGACGTGCTGGCTCCGTGCAGCGCCTGCTATCTCAACCTGCTCAAGGTCAATCGCGAGGTCGTCGGCAACAAGACCCTGCACGGCCGGGTCAATGAAGCGCTCGGGGCGTCGGGGCTGACCTACCGGGGCACGGTGGGAGTGCGGCACATTCTGGATGTCCTTGTCAACGACATCGGGCTGGACGCCATTCGGGAGCGGGTCGTCAACGATCTTGGGGGGATGCGCGTGGCGGCCTACTACGGCTGTCAGATTTTGCGCCCCTATGAGGTCTTCGACAATCCGCGTCATCCCGTGACCATGGACAATGTCCTGTCGGCCTTGGGCGCGAAGCCGCAACCCTGGGAGATGGGCAATCGGTGTTGCGGAGCTTCGCTCATGGTCACCCATCCGGAAGTGGCCATGCACTCCGTGGACTCCATTTTGGAGGCGGCAGGGGACGCCGACGCCGTCGCCACGGTCTGCCCCCTGTGCCAGATGAACCTGGAGGCCTATCAGCACGGGGCTTCGTCCGGCGGGCACCATGTGCCTATCCTGTACCTGACCCAGCTCCTGGGCCTCGCCTTCGGTCTGGAGGAGGCGGCCGTGCTGCTGGACAAGAACATGAGCATGAACGGGAGCGAGCGCGCCGGGATCAGGGCTCGGGCCTGGCGGCCGGAGCCGCCGGGCGATGGTGAGGAGAAGCTCGTTCAAGGTGCCTAAACAAACAAAGACAGGGGGTAGTTATGTTCAAGGACATCATCGTAGGCGTGACGCCCAGCGGAGTGGATGCATGCGCGGTCGAGGCGGCTGTCAATTTCGCGAAGAAGTTTGAATCCAAGCTTTATTTGGTGCACGTGGCCGGCATGGAGCAGGGCTGGGGCTCCATCGAGACTCTTGAGGCCTCGGGAGAGACCGCCCGGCTGGAGGCGCGCATCCGGGAAATGTATGCGCCGCTCCTGACCGAACTACCGAACGCCTCCGTGCAGGTCGTGGCCGGGATTCCGCACAACGAGCTGCTGCGGCTGGCCCGCAAGAAGGACACGGATCTTGTCGTCATGGGCCCGCATACCAAAGAATACGAGGAAAAGAGGGCCCAGATGTGGGGCATGGCCGGGAGCACTCTGGAGCGTGTTAGCCAAAAGGCCCGGTGTCCTGTCATGATCGTGCACCAGGCTGTGGAGTGCAAGGACCCGGCTTTTTCCAACATTCTCGTCGCCACGGACTTCTCCGACCAGTCCGAATGCGCGGTCAGCTACGGCGGCCAGATGGTGCGGCAGTACAAGGCCAGGCTGACGCTCATGAATGTCTGTGAAACCGCGACGGATTCGCCCCAGGGCCGGACGGAAATCAAGGAGCGGCTCCATACGGAATATGGTGACCGGCTCCAGGGCATTGACGAATGTGTCTATGAGGGCTGTTTTGGGCGGCCAGCCATGGAGATCTTGAACAAGGCCAAGCAGATTGGGGCGGATCTGATCATCATGGCCCACCACTCCAAGGCCGACGACCCGGAAGAGGCCTTTCTCGGCTCCACCGTGGTCCAGGTTTCGGTCAACGCGCCGTGTCCGACCATGAGCGTCAATCGTCACTTCGATTTGCGCTGCGGACTGATGTACGACCAGACCGGCCAGGTGGTCGAGGTCTCGGCCACTGCGTAGCGCGACGTGGACGCGGAACACGCGGAGGCACGACGTTCGGCCTCTTTCGTCTTCCGCGTCCATGGATGCCGGGAGAAACCATTCATTTCGGGGGATACCGGGATGCTGAACGGAAAAATTATCGAGCTTGGCCGCGGCAAAAGCACCTTCATGGAGACGGTGAAAAAGATCCTTCCCGAGGGGGGGAACCTGAACATGTGTCTGACCTGCGGGGCGTGTTCCTCCGGATGTCCGGCCACCGGCCTTGAGGGCATGGACCCGCGCAAGTTTCTGCGCATGGCGGCCCTGGGCATGGATGAGGAGCTCACTTCGACGCCATGGGTCTGGATGTGCACCATGTGCCAGCGCTGCATCTATGTCTGCCCCATGAAGATCGACATTCCCCGGCTGGTCTACGAGGCCCGGGCGGCCTGGCCCCGCGAGACCCGGCCCAAGGGGATCATGGGCTCCTGCGACATGGCCCTCAAGAACGGGAGCGGAAGCGCCATGGGCACCGCGCCGGCGGATTTCGCCTTCGTGGTCGATGACATCCTGACGGAATGCAGGGAGGCGCAGCCCGAATTCGCGGACATGGAAGCGCCCATCGACAAGGAGGGCGCTGAATTCTTCTTGAACCAGAACTCGCGCGAGCCCGTGACCGAACCCGACGAACTCCTGCCCCTGTGGAAGATCCTGCATCTGGTCGGAGCCGACTGGACATATGGCTCAAAGGGCTGGGCCGGGGAGAACTACTGCATGTTCCTGGCGGACAACCAGAGCTGGGAACACCTGACCCGGCAATCGGCGGACAAGGCCAGCGAGCTTGGGTGCAAGGTCTTTCTCAATACGGAGTGAGGCCACGTCACGTACTCAGTCCGGGCCGGACTGAAAAAATTCAACATCGAGCACCGTTTCGAAGTCAAAAACATCTACGAATATTATGCAAAATGGATTCGGGAGGGAAAACTCAAAGTCAACTCCGAATGGAACAAGGATCTGGGGATAAAGTTCACGGTGCAGGACCCGTGTCAGATCGTGCGGAAAAGTTACGGGGACGCCATTGCCGAAGACCTACGTTTTATCGTGAAATCGGTTGTCGGCGAGGAGAACTTTATCGACATGCAGCCGAACCGCTCCAACAACTACTGCTGCGGGGGAGGAGGGGGGTTCCTGCAGTCGGGCTTCAAGGATCAGCGTCTGGCCTACGGGCAGACCAAGGACGAGCAGATCAAGGCGACCAAGGCGGATTACTGCATAGCCGCCTGCCACAACTGCCATGCCCAGATCCATGAACTGAGCGAACATTACGAAGGCCATTACGGCGTGGTGCACCTGTGGACCCTGATCTGCCTCTCCCTCGGCATCCTCGGGCCCAACGAACGGACGTATCTGGGTGACGATTTGAAGGATGTGAACGTGTTCCATCCGGAGATCGCGGTGTAGGCGGGGGAGTTCCCCCGCTGCGAATATGGCGACACATTCTCAACAGCACGCGGGGGACAAAATGCTAAACGGTAGTATTCTCGATTTGGGAGGAAAAAGCTCAAGCACGTTTTTGAAAACGGTCAAGGCGATTTTGCCCGAAGGTGGAAATCTGAGCATGTGCCTGACCTGCGGGGCCTGTTCTTCCGGGTGTCCGGCGGCTGGTTTGGAGGATATGGACCCACGCAAATTTTTGCGTTTGGCTGCCCTGGGTCTTGATGAAAAACTCTTGTCCACGCCTTGGGTCTGGCTGTGCACCATGTGTCAGCGCTGCACGATGGGCTGTCCCATGAAAATAGATATCCCCAGGCTGGTGTATGAAGTGCGGGCGGCTTGGCCAAGGGAAAAACGACCCAAGGGCATTGCGGGCTCTTGCGATATGGCGCTCAAAAATCCAAGCGGCAGCGCCATGGGCACAACGCCTGAGGATTTTGCCTTCGTGGTAGGGGATGTGTTGGCGGAATGCCGGGAATCCCAGCCGGAATTCGCGAATATGGAGGCGCCAATAGACAAGAAGGGCGTGGAATTCTTTCTCAACCAGAATTCGAGAGAGCCCGTGACGGAGCCCGATGAACTGTTGCCGCTGTGGAAGATCCTGCATCTTGCAGGTGTGAACTGGACCTACGGGTCCGAAGGCTGGGGCGGGGAAAATTATTGCATGTTCCTGGCCGACGATACGAATTGGCAATATCTTGTACAACAGTCGACCAACAAGGCGCATGCGCTGGGGTGCACGACTTTTCTCAATACGGAATGCGGCCACGCCACGTATGCGGTCCGAGCCGGACTGGAGAAATTCCATATCGAACATCGGTTTGCGGTGAAGCATCTGTATGAATTATATGCCGAATGGATCCGGGAGGGAAAACTTAAG
>CAXNFJ010000127.1:0-6043 GCA_964201165.1 Desulfomicrobium sp. | reverse complement strand
CATCTTCTGATCCAGAATTTTTGAACAATGTAAACGAAATCACATCAAGTGTGAATCAGATAAAGGTTCAAATTGACCGTTGTGCGCGAATAACGCATTCCATTCTCAGTTTTGGAAGAGCAGGAAACGCGGAGTTGCAAAATATCGATCTGGCAAAATTCATTCCTGAAGTGCTGACAATGATCCAAAAGAAGATTCAACTCAACAATATCTCATTGCAACTGAACATTTCAGCATCGAGAATGATGGTGCATGTAGATCCTAGCAGATTGCAGCAGGTTTTGCTCAACCTCCTCAACAACGCCATGCATGCCATTGCGGAAGTTTCGGATGGTCGTGCCGGTGAAGTAGTCTTATCCTGTTCGCCAGAAGGTACAGGTCAGGTGCGTATTGCCATCACTGACAACGGAGCGGGCATCAGCCCTGAGCATCATCAACTGATTTTCACTCCTTTTTTCACTACGAAGCCGGCAGGAAGTGGGACGGGCCTCGGATTATCCCTGTGTCACGGGATCGTGGAAAGCATGAAGGGGGTGTTGGATTTTACGAGCGTCAAGGGGCAGGGTTCGACGTTTTTTCTCCTTTTGCCCAAAGTGTCGACCCCCTAGGCATGTAAGCGAGATACGGCCACGTCACGAGGGCCGGCGCGCACGCAGCGGGGCCTCCTTCCTTTTGAGTTTTGGTTTATGTTGAGGTAACCATGGCTGACACACTGCGAGTCCTGCTTGTCGATGACGAGGAAAGCTATCTGCAAACTGCGGCAAAGATATTCAAACGCAAAGGGATTGACGTCGAGTTATGCACGGTTGGACGCGATGTGGTCACCCTTCTCAAGGAGAAGAAGTGCCACGTGGTCGTGCTTGATCTGAAGATGCCCGGCATGACGGGACAGGAAGTGCTTCGCGAAATCAAAGGAAATCTTCCGGCCGTACAGGTGATCATCCTCACCGGGCACGCGACGTCCGATGATGCCGCGATATGCCTGACCAGCGGGGCCTTTGATTTTTTGATCAAGCCCGTGGAGATGGCGCACCTCATCGACAGGGTCAGGACGGCTTACGAAATGTGGAAACTGTCTCCGGAGCATTGAGGTTCCGGGTCGCGCCTCTGGGTAAAATTGGAAGGAGAATCACATTGAGAAGACCACATGTTGTCATCGCCGACGACGAGATCCGTTTTCGGGAATCGATTGCCAAGATACTTGAACACAAAGGGTTCGTTGTGACCTTGGTTGAAAGTGGAGACCAACTTTTGGAACTGCTGCAAACGATCACTCCTCATGTCATCCTGCTTGATGTTCGGATGCCGGGTCTGAGCGGTGAGGAGGCTTTGCCGCGCGTTCTGGCCATGAAGCCTGACAGCAAAGTGATCATCCTGACCGGGCACGGTGAGAAAGCCTCCGCGCGAAGAGCCTTTGAGGCCGGTGCGTTCGACTATCTTTGCAAACCGTGTGACTTGCCTCTTCTCGTGGGACGCATCAATGACGCCGTGAATTCTCCAGGGCTTGGCGCGGAACGGGAAAGAAAAGTGACGGAACTGATGATCCCCATAGACGACTATACATGTGTGCAGGCTTCCAGCACCGTCAGGGAGGGGATTGAAAAACTTAAAATAGCGTCCGAGAATTTCATTTCATCGGGCTTGATCATGGAGTCGGGGCACCGTGCTGTGCTTGTCTTTGATGGGGAGGAGTTGGTGGGCGTGCTGGCCATGCGCAATCTCATCCAGGCGGTCAGGCCGGATTACCTGGGCACGCTTCCAGGATCCGTGGCCCATGGCATGCAGTTTTCGGCACAGTTCTG
Organism: Desulfomicrobium sp.; assembly: GCA_964201165.1. Taxonomy (GTDB): domain Bacteria; phylum Desulfobacterota; class Desulfovibrionia; order Desulfovibrionales; family Desulfomicrobiaceae; genus Desulfomicrobium. The sequence goes on along the minus strand of CAXNFJ010000127.1, from coordinate 4,241 downwards.
GACCGGGCTTTTCAATGCTCGGGTGCACGCCCTCGAATCCAAATGCGTGCGCGAGATCATGAACCCTCGGCCGCCTGTGGTGGATTGCGAGGCGAACCTGCTGCAGGTGGCGCACTTGCTGTGCGAGGAAAACCGCCGGCGCGTGGTCGTGGAGTGCGAGGGCCGGATCATCGGGGTTGTCCGGGAGCAGGAGCTTTTCCATGAGATATCCCGGGTCATCTTGAATCACGACTGACCGGCGGCCGCGGTGCTCAGGATTTGCAGGCGGCGATGATGGCCCGCATGAAGGCGGGCAGGTCCTCGGGCGCGCGGCTGGTGATCATGTTTTTGTCGACCACGACCTCATTGTCCCGCCACTTGGCGCCGGCATTGACCAGATCGTCCTTGATGGCGAAGAAGGATGTCACGGTTCTGTCCTTCAATATTCCGGCCGAAACGAGCATCCAACCGGCATGGCAGATGGCCGCGACTATTTTACCCTGCTGGTCGAAGGCTCTGACCAGACTGACCATATTTTGATCCCTGCGCATATGATCCGGGGCGTAACCGCCCGGAATGATGATCCCTGCGAATTCAGTCACGTTGATGTCCACCGGGGATTTTTGCGCTTTGGCCGGTGTTCCGTATTTGCCCGCATAGGTCTGGCCGGACGTGCTGGCCACGACCACGACCTCTGCCCCGGCTTCTTTGAGCCGGAAATAGGGATACCAGAATTCGTGGTCGTTGAATTGCGTGTCAACCAAAAGAACAAAGCGTTTTCCAGTCAATTCCATTTTGTCCTCCGCGAATTTTGTCCAAGCGTCTTGAATTTTCCTTTCCTGTGGGTTTGTCAGGGCAATGATTGCGCTCTGACGCAGTTCCGGCCTTCATGTTTCGCCATATAAAGCAGCCTGTCCGCATGTTCGAGCAGCGTGGAGCGGTCGCACTGCGCAACATCGATGCAGGTCACGGCGCCAATCGATACGGTGATATGGTCGGCCACCGGCGAATCTTTATGTTCCAGATGCAACGTTTCAACCGCAAGGCGGATATGCTCCGCCAAGTGCCTGCAGCCGCTTTCGCTTGTGTCCGGTAGCAGGATGATGAACTCCTCGCCGCCGAACCGCGCCAGGAAATCCGCCGGGCGTCCCAGGGAAGACTGGAGGATCCGGGCGACAGCCTTGAGGCAGTCGTCTCCGGCCAAATGTCCGTAGCTGTCGTTGTAGTTCTTGAAGTGGTCGATATCGATGAACAGAAGGGAGAGGGGCGAATTTTTGCGCAAGGCCCTGCTCCATTCGTGAACAAAGATTTCATCGAATCTGCGCCGGTTGGGGATGTTGGTCAGTCCGTCAAGCGTGGAAAGGTTTTCGAGCAGATCGCGATTTTTTTTCAACTCCAGATGGTTGCGTATCCGGGCGCGAATGATCGGAGGGCTGAAGGGCTTGCGGATATAGTCCACGGCCCCGAGTTCCAGTCCTTTTGCCTCTTCGCTGGTCTCCCATTTCGCGGTCAGGAACACGACGGGAATGTTTCGAGTTCTCTCGTTTTTTTTGAGCAAGTCGCAGACCTCGAAGCCGTCAAGGCCGGGCATGACGATATCCATGAGGATAAGGTCCGGCTGCGGATCGCTTTGGGCCATCTCCAGAGCCATTTCGCCACTGGTGGCGTAGACGAGATTGTGTTCCTCGCCGAGAACGTATTCAAGCGCCTTGATGTTGATAGGCTCGTCATCAACGATCATGATTGTCTGATTGCTCTGAGCATGGGGCAAGGTGGTCGCTCCTCAATGGTTGATCGTGTGCGAAATGTTTGTCACGAGCGGTCACTGCGCGGTTCAAACGATCTGATCAATCATCTAAGCGTCTTTGGCATATCATGCAACCGAGGGGGCACGGCTTGGATAAAAAAGTACGGATTATCGTGTACGTGATCTCGCATGAAGTGTGCGTCTTGCTGCCCTGGATTAAAAAGTATACCTGCCGCAGGGACGTTCAACCACCTGCGAGGACAAATCATGGAAGTCCAGGGAATGCGGATTTTTGAGCTGTCACAGAACGTGCAGCTTTTTCACACGGACGCGACCGGCCTTGCCACGATGACGGCCCTCTGTCGATTTGCCCAGGAGAGTGCCGGATATCATGCCGCACACTTGGGGTTTGGGTTTGGGCACTTGGCGGAGCGGAAAATTGCCTGGGTCTTGCGCGAACAGGCCATGAAGGTGTTCCGATTTCCGGCATTGGGCGAGGAGTTGCGAATTTTTACCTGGCCAACCCGGGCCGAGCGCATCCTCTGCCATCGCGACTACCGGATTCTGGACCAAGAAGGGCATGTTGTCGCTCTGGGAACGAGCGCCTGGTTCGGCTTGGATCTGGAAAGCAGGCGGCCGCGCAAGGCGGATTCCTTTTTCAAGCTGCAATGGGAGCTTTTCCCGGGACCGGCATTCGAGCAGCCGCTTCCTGATCTGGAAGCACCGACAGATTCGTGCCTGTCTGAGACTCGAACTGTTCGAGCCAGTGATGAGGACGCCCTGGGACACATGAACAATTTGCGTTATCTCGACTGGATAGCGGACCATCTGGCTCATTTCGGCGTGGCCCGACCTTCCGCTTATTGCGTGCGCATCCGCCATGTCCGGGAAGTCACCGCCGGAGATGCCGTGCGGATCAGGCATGCGGTGGCTGCCACGGGGGACATCTTGCTGCATATGCTGGGGGACGAACATGGCAAAGAAGTCTGTCTGGCGCGAGTGGTCTTGGCCGACTGAGGTCGAGGCGGGCGTATCTTTTCAGGATCGAATCCGCGCCGGCGGTTCGGTCGGTGCCGGGTTCCCGACGCAACAAAAAATGCGCCGGGAATAAAGCTGATTGGGAAAAGGCTACTGGGTGGAGGTGCTGGGGCGTCCCAAAGTGGCGGCCTGCACAGCTTCCTCAAGTTGGGACCTGTATGCGGCGACGGCGGCTTTGAAATTGGGCATTTCTTGATTTGGAATGGGGTCCGCCGGCACCGACTTGATCTTGAGCGGGTTGATCAGCGTGCCATTCTGCTTCATCCGGAAGTCCAGGTGGGGCCCTGTGGCATAGCCCGTGCTGCCCACATAGCCGATGACCGCGCCCTGTCTGACCTTTGCGCCTTTCTTGGTGACTTTGGCAAACTTGCTCATATGATTGTAGATGGTTTCATATCCGTTACTGTGGATCACGCTGACAAAACGACCCTGCGAATTGTTTGACCCCACTTGCGCGACTACCCCGTCAGCAACAGTGTTGATCGGTGTGCCGGTAGGCGCGGAGTAATCGATGCCCTGATGGGGGCGTCTGAATTTCAGGATCGGATGCATCCGGCTCATGGAATAACCCGAGGAAATCCGGGTAAATGGCAGCGGAGATTTGAGGAACGCCTTGCGCAGTGGGCGTCCGTTTTGATCGTAGTAGGCGGTGTTTCCTTTTTTATCCGTGTAGTGATATGCGTAGAACGTCTGGCCCTGGTTGGTGAAGCTGGCTGCCGTGAGCCGGCCATAACCGACGAAATTTCCTTCCCGGTATTTTTTTTCGATGATGGCCTTGAACCCGTCTCCAGAGCGCAGGTCGCGCGTGAAATCGACATCATACGCAAAAACATTGGCCAGTCGCACGGCCAATTCTTCGTTTTCGCCAGTCTGGGTTATGGCGCCGAACAGGCTGCTTTCGATGACTCCGGACACGGTTTTCGTTTCAATGTCGTAGGGGATGGCTTCACGCCTGAATACATATCCCTCGTCGGTCATGGAAACCACCAGCCGCTCGCTCGAATCAATCTCGTATTCCAGACCGACCAAGGCATTGTCGGAATAGATCATGGTCCAGGGTTGACCGGCCTTGAGATTATGCAGCGAGTAGACATCCTTGCTTTCATCGCACAGGGAATAAATTTCGGAAAGGGCGAGATGTCCTTCCAGGAGGGAGGAAGGGGTGTCTCCGTCCTTTACGGTGTCCGTCATGCGGGTGATTTCAGGCTCCCGGGGGGCATCGGCCACCGGCAGCTCCTGGTCTTGATAATCTTCTTCCCGTGCTTCGAATTGGTTCTCGTCATCGTCGGCGTTTTGGTATTCGTGTCGCGCGGCCATTCCTTGGGCGCTCCAGTCGATGCTGGATTGCGTTTCATTCGGTGCGATGAAATTGAAAAAAATGGCGCCACCAATGACTATCATGCCCAGGAAGGCAAAAAAGGAAAGCGCAAGACGGGAGGGCGGGGATTTGCGCTTGAGGGCGAGGTTGGGGTGCCTG
>CAXNFJ010000126.1:0-6080 GCA_964201165.1 Desulfomicrobium sp. | reverse complement strand
CCTTTTTTTTGTGTTCTGTTGTGTGTAACAAAAGAACTACTACAGAAGGAGGATCCCCTCAATCAAAATATTCAATTATTCCCGATAGATTTCTGTTTCGGCGACTTTACTAACAACCCCGAAAGTCGAGTATTTTAATATGTACGTTTTTTTAAATCAATTTGGGAAAAGTAATGTATTTTGTGGTTCTGTAATGCTGAAACTTATTAAAATGAAAGTAATTATTTGGATTTTTTTAAATTATTCGAGTAAAACGAACAAAACACTTGTTTGTATAAATTTTTAAAAGTGTAGCTGTAGGTTATACATGTATCATTAGGTTGCATTTTCTATTTAATTTGAGTAGTTCATATAAATTTTTTTACGGGTAAATTTTTCTACTACTAAGGATTTAAATATAACTTTAATGTAAAATTTATTTATTTTTTTCTATATGATTGATTTTTGTATTCAAGTTGATTTTGAAATCAGTTTGCAACGTGCTTCAATCAATTATTTTGTAGATATATATAGAATTATGCGTATGTATTGAGTTTTATAGTCTTTTATTATTCACAAATACTATGTTTTTGCACAATGATGATCAGGGTAAACATTCATGCAGCATTAGTTTGAAATTGAAAAATTCTGGTTTGCGTGGAAGGTAAAAAAGAACCCCTGAAAAATGAGTCTTTCTGGGGTTTTGATTTGAATTTGTGGGCCATTTTTGAAACCGGCGCTGTCGATCGATTCTTATTCAGTGCAGGACCGGGGTTGGGTCATGCATAGGGCCGTGTGGAGAGCGATTTGGGCCTTGGCGAACTGGTTCCGGTCGACCACGAATTGCATGTTGGTCTGGCGTGCGGTCTGGGACACGGCCAGAATGTTGATGCCGTCCGTGGCCAGGGCGCTGGCGGCCTTGGCCATGATGCCGGGTTGGGCGATATTGGAACCGATGGCGCAGACAATGGCAACCTTGCGCAGGGTGATTTGTTCGAACCTGTCCTGCAGTTCGGCCACCATCTCCGGGCTACAATCCCGATCATTGAGGATCATGCCAATGGTGTTGGCGTTGGTGGCCTTGCTGATATAAGAAATCTGGTGTTTGGCCAGGATCTGCAGAATGCGCAGGTCAAAGCCCACCTCGCCGACCATGCGTGTGTCGTGTACCTCCAGACAAGTGACCTTGTCCGAGCCGGTCACGATCTCTACCATGGACTCGGGGGCGATAAAATCCTTGGTAATCAGCGTGCCGCTATGGCCTGGATCAAAGGCATTCTTGACCCGGATGGGAATATTGTTGATTTCCAGTGGCTTGGATGCCTTGGGATGTATCGCTTCCATGCCGACGTCAGCCAACTGGTCGGCCACATCAAAATTGGTGTTGCAGACCGGATGGATGTTTTTCTCGCCCATGAGCATGGGGTCGCCGGAGCAGAGGTGGTATTCCTTGTGAATGATGGCTTCCGCGGCGCCCAGAAGGACCGCGACTTTGGAAAAGGTCACTTCCGAATAACCACGGTCGAACTCGCGCATGATGCCTTCGGTACCCTTGGTGTAGCCTGTGGCGAAGCAGATGGTCGAGAAGGGGTCGATCCCTTCGAAGCTGGCCTTGATGCGCTCGTCGATGGTCAACTGTCGGCTGTCTTCCCAGCCGCTCAAATCCACGAACGTGGCATCATAGCCCCTGTTTTGCAGGATGTTGGCGGAGTTGAAGGCGCTGTGCATTTCACCCAGCGACGCCAGCAGTTCACGGGCGGCCAGGAGCAGCGCCTTGCGGGACACATAGCCCGAAGCCAGCACGTTATCCATGCTGCGCAGAATGTTGATGGCCAGGTCGATATGGTCGCCGATGAAATCGTTGGCTTCTTCCAGATTCAGGCCTGCGGGCACAAAAGCCCTGTTCAGTTCGAACAGGCTGTCACGCAGGGCCAGCATCTTCTTGGGATAGTTTTCCTGTTCTCGAAAAAGTTGGTATATGCCGGGCTGACCGGTTTTTTTGTGCTCCAGCAGTTCATTGGTGACTCCGGCATAGGCCGAAACCACGTAAATGCGGCCAAAAATATCGTCAGGATGGCGGAGGATGATGTTGTCAATAATTTGCGGAAATCGGGACATGGACGTTCCGCCGATCTTTTCAACTCGAAGTTGAGCTTTCATGGACTGTCCTGGAATGAAGTGAATGTTGGACGCTCTTGTCAGGGCTGTCCGCCCCGAAAGCCCTTGAGGGATATTTCCTAAAGTAGTGAATCGTCAATACGGGAAGGAGATGAAAATCGATTTTCGATAGCCGCCTCATGTCCGTGTCGGATACGTGCGCCGGGCCTGTTTGACGCTCTGGACCGGGACGGCTAAAAGGATCATAAATTCGGCAACTCAAGCAGGTTCATCATGAAGCATCTTCTCGTTATTTTTTTTCTTCTCGGCTTTGTCCTGCCTGCGTCGGCGGGGAATTCTTCCCACGCCTTGGCCATGAACGGTCAGCCCCGCTACGGGGTTGATTTCACACACTTCGACTATGTCCGACCCGACGCGCCCAAGGGTGGCGAGGTACGGCTGGCGGCGACGGGCACCTTCGACAGCTTCAATCCATTCGTCGTCAAGGGCAACGCAGCCGATGGCCTGGGCCTTCTTTTCGACACTCTGACCGAGCAGTCCCTCGATGAGCCCTTCACCGAATACGGCCTGTTGGCCGAGCGCATCGAAGTGGCTCCAGACCGTTCCTCCATGACCTTTCATCTGCGCGATGGAGCCAGATTTCATGACGGCAGTCCGGTCACGGCCCAGGATGTGGCTTTCACCTTCAAGATTCTGGTCGAGCAGGGCAACCCGCATTACGCGCAGTATTACGCCGATGTGGCGCGTGTCGATGTGGCCGGGCCTCGAACCGTGACCTTTGTTTTCAAGCCGGGCAGCAATCAGGAATTGCCGCTCATTCTCGGGCAATTGCCGGTCCTGTCCGAAGCCTCCTGGAAGGGGCGCGATTTTTCGGCCTCCAGCCTGGACATTCCCATGGGCAGCGGACCGTATCGGATCGGTGAGTTCAAGGCCGGTCAGCGGCTGACCTTTGCGCGCGACACAGGCTATTGGGGAAAAAACCTGCCCGTGAACAAGGGGCGGCACAATTTCGACACCATCATCTACGATTATTACCGGGACATGACCGTGACCCTGGAAGCTTTCAAGGCCGGGGAATACGATTTCCGCCAGGAATACAATTCCAAGCAGTGGGCCACGGGTTACACCGGCCCGGCGATAGATGCCGGTTTGATCCGCACCGAGAACATTCCGCACAAGCTCTCTCAGGGCATGCAGGGTTTTGTCTTCAATTCCCGGCGCGCCATTTTCGCCGATCCGTTGGTGCGCCAGGCACTCAATTTCGCCTTTGACTTCGAGTGGAGCAACAAGAATCTTTTCTACGGCCAGTACGTCCGTTCCACGAGTTTTTTCTCCAACTCCGACATGGCCTCCTCCGGTCTGCCTTCGGAGCAGGAGAAGGCTTTGTTGGAACCGCTCGGTCTGCCTTCGGAAGTGACCACAATGGAAATTTCCCAGCCGGTCACGGACGGGAGCGGCAACATCCGCGAGAATCTGCGCGTGGCCGCCGATCTCCTGCGTCAGGCCGGGTGGAGCGTCGAGGGCGGCAAGCTGGTCAAGGACGGTCAGCCCTTCATCTTTGAGATGCTCCTTGTGCAGCCCGATTTCGAGCGTGTGGCACTGCCTTTCCAGCGCAATCTGGCGCGCCTTGGCATCGGCATGAACGTGCGCATGGTGGACACCTCCCAGTACCTGGAGCGGTTGCGCGGGTTCGATTTCGACATGATCGTCTCAAGTTTTCCCCAGTCCCTGTCTCCAGGCAACGAGCAGCGCTCCTTCTGGCATTCCTCTTCGGCGGACATGTCCGGTTCGCGCAATTACTGCGGCATCAAGAGCCCGGCCATCGACACCCTGGTCGACCTGGTCATCGCCGCCCCGGACCGGGACACGCTCATCCTGCGCTGCAAGGCCCTCGACCGCGCCCTGCTGTGGGGCTGGTACGTCATCCCGCACTGGCATTCCACGTCCTGGCGCGTGGCCTACTGGGACAAGTTCGGCCGGCCGGACACGCTCGCTGACTATGGGCTTGATTTTCAGTCCTGGTGGGTTGATCCCGCCAAGGAGCAGGCTCTTAAGGATAAGCGGCGTGGCCTGGGTCTGAACTAATGTTCATCTACATCCTGCGGCGTCTGGCCCTCATCATCCCAACCTTGCTGGGCATTCTGACCCTCAATTTCTTCATCATCCAGGCAGCCCCCGGCGGTCCGGTGGAGCAGATGATCGCCCAGTTGCAGGGGCTGGACGTGGCAGCGGCGGCGCGGGTCAGCGGGTCGGGCGGGGAGACGGCCGGACCCAACGTTTCGGTCCAGGCATCTTCCACGTCCGCCTATCGCGGAGCCCAGGGACTGGATCCGGATGTGGTGGAACGCATCGAGCGCATGTACGGCTTCGACAAGCCCCTTTGGGAGCGCTACGTGCAGATGCTCAAAAATTACGCCATGTTCGACCTGGGCGAAAGCTTTTTCCGCAGCAAGGGCGTGCTTGAGCTCATCGGCGAGAAAATCCCCGTTTCCCTGTCTCTGGGGCTGTGGAGCACGCTCATCATCTACACCCTGTCCATTCCGCTCGGCATCATGAAGGCCGTGCGCCACGGCTCGCGCTTCGACATCTGGACCAGCACGTTCATGATCGTGGGCAACGCCATCCCGGTCTTTCTGTTCGCCATCCTGCTCGTGGTCCTCTTCGCGGGCGGCAGTTATTTCAACTGGTTTCCTCTGCGCGGCCTGACCTCGCCCGGCTGGACGGAATTTTCGCTGATCGACAAGATTCTGGATTATTTCTGGCATCTGGCCCTGCCCGTCACGGCCATGGTCATCGGGGGATTCGCGACCCTGACCATGCTGACCAAGAATTCCTTTCTGGACGAGGTCGGCAAGCAGTACGTCACCACAGCCCGCGCCAAGGGCCAAACCGAACCCGGCATCCTGTATCGACACGTTTTCCGCAACGCCATGCTGCTCATCATCGCCGGGTTTCCGGCGGCGTTCATCTCCATGTTCTTCACGGGATCGCTGCTGATCGAGGTCATCTTTTCCCTGGACGGCCTGGGCCTGCTGGGCTTCGAGGCGACCATCAGCCGGGACTATCCGGTCATGTTCGGATCCCTCTACATCTTCACCCTGATCGGCCTGGTCACCAAAATTCTGTCCGACCTGACCTACATGCTGGTGGACCCGCGCATCGATTTCGGCGGGCGGGAGGAGCGATGAACCCCATCATCCGCCGCAGGCTGCGCGCCTTTCGGAGCAATGGCCGTGCGTTCTGGTCTCTGTGGATATTCCTGTTCCTGTTCATCGCCAGTCTGGGCGCGGAGTTTATCGCCAATGACCGGCCCTTGGTGGTCTATTACGACGGTGGCCTCTACGCGCCGGTGCTCAAGAACTATCCGGAAACCGTTTTTGGTGGCGACTTCGAGACCGAGACCGTGTATCGCGACCCCTTCGTGCAGGATCTGATAAGGGCCAAGGGCTGGATGCTCTGGCCGCCCGTGCGTTACAGCTTTTCGACCATCAACTACGACCTGCCCGTGCCCGCCCCGGCCCCGCCCTCGCGGGAAAACGTGCTCGGCACGGACGATCAGGGGCGCGACGTGCTGGCCCGCATCATCTACGGGGTGCGTCTGTCCGTGCTCTTCGGGTTGATGCTCACCCTGGGCAGCTCCGTGGTCGGGGTCTGCGTGGGCGCGGTGCAGGGCTATTACGGCGGGGCCATCGATCTGGCCGGGCAGCGCTTTCTGGAGATCTGGTCCGGTATGCCGGGGCTCTTCATCCTCATCATTCTGGCTTCTATGGTAGCGCCGGGATTCTGGTGGCTTTTGGCCGTGACCATGCTTTTTTCCTGGATGAGCCTCGTCGACGTGGTCCGGGCCGAGTTCCTGCGTGGCCGCAACCTCGAGTACGTGCGCGCCGCCAAGGCTCTGGGCCTGCCGGACCGGGTCATCATGTTCCGCCACATCCTGCCCAACGCGATGATCGCCACGGTGACCTTCATGCCGTTTATCGTCA
>CAXNFJ010000125.1:0-6114 GCA_964201165.1 Desulfomicrobium sp. | reverse complement strand
TTGGGATTTGTGCCCATCGCCGCGGCGGCCTTCGTGGGCGAGCATTCCTTTTCCACAGCGAGCGTCCCCGTGGCCCAGGGACGGCCCGACCTGGAGGATCGCGCCAAGGCTTTGGCCTTTGGCCGTGACGTGCGCAGCAGGCTTGCCGGCATCCCGGATACGGCCACGTTGCGGAATCTCCCCGGCCCGCACGTCCCCGGAAATTTCCCCTACCGCGAGGGAGCGCAGGCCGCTGCCATTTCCCCTGAAACCCTGCCCGCGGATTGCGTGCTCTGCGGTGAATGCGCCCGCTCCTGCCCCACCGGGGCCATCAGCCTGACCGATGACCTCGTGGAGACGGACAAGACGTTGTGCCTGCGCTGCTGCGCCTGCATCCGGACGTGTCCGACCGGGGCGCGGGTCATGCTCCATCCGCGTATCCTGGAATTCGGCCGCATCCTGCACACGCAATATGCCCAGCGCCGGGAGCCGGAATTTTTTCTTTGAGAACCCCTGACAAGGTCCGCAGTTCGATCCCGCTCAAATAATCAGCCCCGCATGACGCGGGGCTGATTATCAAATCAGTGTTTTCAATGCAAAATACGAAATAACATCGAGTCTATCGATTTGTTCCGATTCGCCGTATGGTATAATGAATTCAGCACTATAATTTCCATTTGGAGGCTGAAAATGAAAGGTTTGACGCATCGTTTTCTCTTTGCCGCGCTGTGCGTGTTGCTGACCGGAGCCGCCGTACACGCCGACATGCTGCAGCAGTTTGCCGGGCAGTCCGGAAAGATCGACATCGCCGGGGGAACGGCCCATATTCCTGTCATGACCGAGGCTGCCAAACGGATCATGACCTTGAACCCTCAGATTCGAATCAGCGTCGAAGGCGGGGGAACAGGCGTCGGCGTGCAGAAGGCCGGGGAAGGATTGGTCGAAATCGGCAATACCGGCCGCGCTCTGTCCGAGGACGAGGTGGCCAAGTACGGTCTCAAGTCTTTCGCCTTTGCCATTGACGGCGTGGCCGTGATCATGAATCCCGCCAACGGTGTGGCCGACCTGAGCACGGCCCAGGTGCGGGATATTTTCGCCGGCAAGATCGTCAATTGGAAGGAAGTCGGCGGCACTGACGCGGCCATCTCCATCTACACTCGGGACGAAGCCAGCGGCACACGCGAAGTGTTCTGGGAAAAGATGCTCAAAAAAGGCGCCATCGCCGACAAGGCCAATGTGGTCGCGTCCAACGGAGCCATGAAGGTGGCGGTTTCCCAAGATGCGCAGGCGATCGGGTACATGAGCATCGGTTATGTGGACTCGTCGGTCGCGGCGCCGCTGCTGGACGGGGTCAAGCCCTCCCAGGACAACGCCAAGTCCGGCGCCTACAAGGTAGCCCGCAAACTGTACATGAACACCAAAGGCGAACCCCAGGGGCTGACCAAGATCTTCATCGACTACGTCACCAGTGGGGAGTGCACGGACATCATCTCCAAGGCCGGCTACATCCCGCTCAACTAGGCCCATGCACCGGTCTCCCATCCGCCGGCAAAATTCCTCGCGATTTTGCCGGCAACTTTTTTTCGACCGCTTGGTCAAAGTTCTGGCCTGCGGGGCCGGGTTCATCTCCATGGCCACCCTCATCGCCATTTTCGTCTTTCTGCTGGTGCTGAGCCTGCCCCTTTTCGCGCAGGGCCAATGGGGGCAGATCCTGTCTTCGGTCTGGCGCCCATATCAGGGCCATTACGGCATCCTGCCCATGCTCGCCGGATCCCTGGTCTTGAGCGTGTCCGCCTTTGTCGTGGCCTATCCACTGGGCCTGGGCATATGTCTCTTCGTCTGCGGGCCGGCGCCGAGGCCCCTCAGGCGCATGATGCTGGCGGTGGTCACCTTCATGACCGCCATTCCCACCGTAGTGTACGGTTTTGTGGCTATTTTTCTGCTCGTCCCCATGTTGCATCGCGCCGCGTCGGGCAGGAGCGGGCCATCCTTACTGGCGGCATGTCTGACCCTTGCGCTGCTCGTGCTGCCGACCATTGTGCTTTTTCTTTACGCAACCATGCGCGAGACGGAAAAGAGGACCCGGCTGACCAGCGCGAGCCTGGGCTTTTCTCCGCTTCAAGCCCTGCTCCTTGTCGTCCTGCCCGGCTCGGCCACGGGACTGCGCACTGCCGCGATCATGGGGTATTGCCGGGCCTTAAGCGATACGCTCATCCCGCTCATGCTGGCCGGGAACGCACCGCAATTTCCGGCGTCCCTGTTCGATTCCGTGCGCACCCTGACCGCGCATATCGCCCTGGTCGTGGCCACGGACAACAGCTCGCCGGCCTTCCACTCCCTTTTCGCCTGCGGATTGATCCTGTTCGGCATGAGCCTCGCGGTGCAGATCGCCATCCGCAGGAACGGCTCCTCAGGCAGCCCCCTCGCCGGCAAGCGGCTCGCGCTCCTGTCTTTCCTGGCGGCACACCGGTCCTGCAGGGCAGTGATCCACGCCGGCTCGGCAATGGCCAGCGCGTTGGTGCTGACCGCCATTGGCGGATTAGTCGTTTTTTTGCTCGTCCAAAGCCTGCCCGTCTTCGACATGCGCCTTTTCTTCGGTGACACGCCGATCCTGGCCGCGGTCCTGGGCCGCGCACCGGTTTGGGACGGCATCTTTTCGGCCTGCGCCGGGACCGTCGCCCTGATCGTCCTGGCCGCGCTCATGGCCCTCCCCGCCGGAATCGGTGGGGGCATCGCCCTGTCCCAATACCTGCACGGCAGGCTTGGAAGGGCGCTCAGGTTCTCGGCCAACACCCTGGCCGGAGTTCCTTCCATCGTGATGGGACTGTTCGGTTTTTCGCTGATCATCTTCCTGCGCCATACAGTGGCCCCCGAGGCCAACACCAGTCTTCTGCTTTCATCGTTTTGCATAGCGCTGCTCATACTGCCGTACATGATCAATGCCACGGCCCAGTCCCTGGAAACACTGCCCGAGGACGTGCGCCTGCTCGGACCGAGCCTGGGCATGACCGGCTTGCAGAGTCTGCGCCGCATCCTGCTTCCTGCCGCGAGCCGGGGGATATTGGGCGGGATTGTGCTGTCCATGGGTCGGGCCGCCGAAGACACGGCGGTGATCCTCTTGACCGGAGTCGTGGCCCAGGGTGGCCTGCCGCGCGGCTTGCTGGACAAATTCGAGGCCCTGCCCTTCACCATTTATTATCTGGCGGCCCAGTATCAGAACGCGGACGATCTGCGCAAAGGCTTTGGCGCGGCCTTGACCCTGCTTGTCTTGACCGTGCTCCTCTACGGATGCGCACGTGTTCTGCGGGCTGGCCTGGAGAGAGAATGGAAAAGCTGACTCCGCTTTTCAGTTTACGCGATGTAGGCGTGGCCTTGAACGGTCGACAGATTCTGTCCGCCCTGGATCTCGACATCATGAAAGAGCGGACCACTTTTGTCATGGGCCGGTCAGGGGCTGGCAAGACCACACTGTTGCGGATTTTGAACCGCCTGAACGACTGTTTTCCCGGTTGCACGACCACCGGAGAAGTGCTCCTCCATCTCGACGATGGAGTTGTGCGGCCCTATGCAAATGAAATTCCCCTGCCCGAGCTGCGGCGGCTGGTCGGCATGGTTTTCCAGCATCCGAACGTCCTGCCCATGAGTATCGAGAACAATATCGTCATGCCTCTGGTCACCGTGCATGGTGTCACGCGTGAGACCGCCATGGAGGAGGCCCGGCGGGCGCTGCAGGAAGCGCAGCTTTGGGACGAAGTGCGCGACCGCATGACCGCCGATGCCCGCGCCCTCTCCGGTGGTCAACAGCAACGGCTGTGCCTGGCCCGGACCCTGGCCATGAGGCCCGGAGTTCTGCTTCTGGACGAGCCGACATCGTCGCTGGACTACAGGGCCGCCAAGGGCATCGAGGAATTGCTGGAAAACCTGAAGGGGCGCTACACCTTGGTCGTGGTCTCTCACGGACTGGATTTCGCGTTGCGCCTGGCCGACGAGATCATCGTCCTGCGGGAGGGACGAGGCCATCTTCTGCCCCGGGAGAACATGAAAGAGGGCGGCGCATTGCTCACGGAACTGGAGGCCATGTATTGAAACCGGACATACATCACTTCGCGTTGAACCGAGTATTGATAGGCTATCAGCAACACCCAGGCATCATGTCGAGTCGCAGGCATTTCTTCATCTTCTTCCCCTGAAACGCCCATCCTTCCACGCTCCCCCTCAAACTGAATTTTGTGAATCCAGAACACCGCGCTGAACGCACTATTTCACAACCTATCAGTATATTAAATATAACACATTGACGAAATCTATTTAATACTCCTAAAAATGGCGGGAAAAGTGCCGGTTCAAAGGTTGAACAGGCGCTACGCTTCTTTCCACGCCAACATAAAGGGAGGCAATCATGGAATTGTCACGTCGGGGATTCCTCAAAGTGACCGGAGCCGGGGTAACTGGCCTGGCGCTCGGTCAGTTGGGGATCGATCTCGGCCCGGTCCAGGCCTACGCGGCCAACATGAAAATCGAGGGGGCCAAGGAAGTCATCTCCATCTGTCCATTCTGTTCCTGTGGCTGCAATGTGCTGGTCCACGTCAAGGATGGCAAGATCATCAACGTCGAAGGTGACCCGGAGTACCCGGTCAGCGGGGGCGGATTGTGCGCCAAGGGAGCATCTCTGCTCTCGCTGCACACCAGTCCGGAACGGCTGACCAAGCCATTGTATCGCGCCCCAGGCAGCGACAAATGGGAGGAAAAGGACTGGGATTGGATGATGGAGCGGATCGCCCGGCGCATCAAGGACCAGCGGGACAAGGATTTCAAGCTCAAGAACGCCGCAGGCCAGGAGGTCAACCGTCTGGAAAGCGTGTTCCATTTGGGCTCATCCCAGGTGTCCAATGAAGAGGCGGCGGTGCTGCACCAGATGATTCGCGCCTTCGGTATCGTCCACTTCGATCATCAGGCCCGAGTTTGTCACAGTTCCACGGTTCCGGCCTTGGCGGAGTGCTTCGGGCGCGGCACCATGACCAACCACTACAACGACATCGGCAATGCCGATGCCGTGCTGATCATGGGCAGCAACTGCGCGGAACATCACCCCATGACCTTTAAATGGGTCTTGAAGGCCAAGGATAAGGGCGCAACCGTAATCCATGTCGATCCAAAGTTCTCACGCACATCGGCCCGAAGCAATTTTCATGTGCCGCTTCGATCCGGAACGGACATCGCCTTCATGGGCGGCATGGTAAAGTACATCCTGGAAAACAAAAAGTACTTTGCCGATTATGTCTTGGACTACACGAATGCCTCGTTTCTGGTGGGCGAAAAGTATTCTTTCAAGGATGGCCTCTTTTCCGGCTTTGATCAGGAAAAGCGGAAGTATGACAAGACGGCCTGGGCCTTTGAGAAGGACGAACAGGGAATGGTCAAGCGTGACAAAACATTGCAGCATCCGCGCTGCGTCATCAATGTCATGAAAGCCCACTACGAGCGCTACGATCTGGATCGGGTCTCCAGCGTTACCGGCGTGTCCAAAGAAAATCTGGTCAAGGTATACGAGGCGTTTTCCGCCACCGGCAAGCCGGACAAGGCCGGAACCATGATCTACGCCCTGGGCTGGACCCAGCACACCGTAGGCGTGCAGAACATTCGCTTGGCCGGCATCGCGCAGCTGCTGCTGGGCAACATCGGCATCGCGGGCGGGGGCATCAACGCCCTGCGTGGCGAACCCAACGTCCAGGGCACTTCGGACCACGCCCTGCTCTACGGCTATATTCCCGGCTACCACAACACCCCCACGGCCAACTATCCGACTCTGGACGAGTATCTGAAGGGGCAGACTCCCGTGTCCAAGGATCCGATGAGCGTAAACTGGTGGGGCAACCGCCCCAAGTACGTCGTCAGCCTGTTGAAATCCTGGTATGGGGAGAACGCCACCAAGGAAAACGGATTCGGTTATTCTTGGGTACCGAAGCTCGACCCAGGCCAGGACTGCTCGCACCTCTATATCTTCGATCGCATGTACAAGGACGAGATCAAGGGCGGCTTTTGCTTCGGGCACAACCCATGCCAGAGTTTTCCCAACACCCACAAAGTCCGCAAGGCATGGGACAAGCTTGACTGGGTCGTCGTCGGCGAGGTCTT